>JAXDOO010000226.1:0-2886 GCA_034668865.1 Alphaproteobacteria bacterium | reverse complement strand
GGATGGCAACGCCGTTGACATTTGCACCCTTGCCCTGGTCAGTCGCCATGCCGAGGGTAGTGTAACGTTTGAGATGTTCGACCGAGCGGAAGCCTTCCTGGCTGGCCGTCTTTATGTCTTTCGTCGTGACGTCATTCTGGAAATCAACAAAGGCCGGTCCTTTTGAATCGGCGACATGCCATAGCGGTTGGATTTCGAAATCCTGATCTTGAACCGCAGGAAGGTCGATAGCGGGAGATGACAGAGCAAGGTCTGCATTGGCAGCTCGGCCCGTTTCCATTCCCTGCTGCAGCGCCTGATGAAGGGAAAAGCTGCCGTTGGCGGCGCCAGCCACTGCCATTCCCAGAGGCAGGGAGTTTCCTGGAATGAAAGATGCGATCCGTTCTTGCCAGACGGGGCGGTTGCCGAGATGGCATGTCAGGCCGACAGCGGGATTCCAGCCTCCGGCGACGGCTAGTGTGTCCGCTTCGACTAAGCGTCGACGACCATCGCCTTGCCTCACTATCAAACCTGCGAGGGACCCGAGGCCGCGCGTCTCGACGACGTGGCCGCCCAGGATGATTTCGCATGCTTTATCCAGGCCGGCGCTAACGTCGGGCTTGACACTGGGGCGAGAGTCGATGACGGCCGCGAGATGGCAACCCGTTGCGACTAGGTCCCTCGCCGTTCTCCAGCCGTCGTCATTGTTGGTGAAAACAGCAGTTGTCTTTCCCGGCGAGACTCCAAAGCGATTAAGGTAGGTTCGCACCGCGGAAGACAGCATCACGCCGGGACGGTCATTTCCGCCGAACGCAATCATTCTGTCCAACGCGCCCGCGGCGAGGATCGTGCGTTTGGTCTCGATATTCCAAAGCCGGTGGCGCGGCTGCCATGAATCGGCAGAGGCGAGATGGTCACTCACGCGTTCCAGGGTGCCGAAGCTTGAGCCGTCATACGCGCCGAAAACCGTCGTCCGGGGCATAAGCCGAACGTTCGGGAGTGACGATAATTCCTGCAGCACTTGCTGCAGCCAATCCCGGGCCGGAGCGCCATCGATGTCGGTTCTTTCGCAGAGCAGCCGGCCACCAAAGTGAAAATCTTCGTCGCATAAAATGACACGCGCGCCGGCGCGACCGGTTGTCAGCGCCGCCATCAGTCCGGCGGGGCCGCCGCCGATCACCAAGACGTCGCAAAAGGCATAAGCTTTTTCATATCCATCCGGATCGGGCTCTCCCGACAACCGGCCGAGACCAGCGGCCCGGCGTATAATCGGCTCATAGAGCTTTTCCCAGAAACTCTTCGGCCACATGAAAGTTTTGTAATAGAAGCCGGCGCCGAGGATGGGAGCAAACAGCTGGTTGATGGCGCTCACGTCAAATCGCAGAGAAGGCCAGCGATTTTGACTGGTGGCTTCGAGACCGGAAAAGAGCTCCACGGTAGTTGCTTTGGTGTTGGGCTCCCGGCGGTTGCCGGTGCGCAGCTCGACGAGGGCATTGGGTTCGTCGGAACCCGCGGTCATGAGGCCGCGCGGCCGGTGGTACTTGAACGACCGGCCGACAATGCGGATGCCGTTGCCGAGAAGAGCCGAAGCGAGAGTGTCGCCCTGGTATCCTGCCAGTTGTTGTTTGTCGAAAGTGAAGGCAATCGGGCGGGATCGATCGATGAAGCCTGCTTCCGGCAATCTGTGCGATTGGTCTGCGGCCGTCATGCCGACGCTCCGCTTCGGCTCGAAGGATCGGCGGTGCTCTCGGCGAGGACCGCCTCGGTAATTTCATGCGTGAGCGTACTCCGCGTCACGATCAGCCAGGCATGGCAACCTGCGGCGTGATACCAGTATTCGTGCATAAAGCCGGCGATGTTGTCGCGCAGATAGACATATTTATTGAACGCGGCTGCTGCGTCGGGATCGTCTGTCTTTGGCCGCGTGACGGACGCATCGCCCCGGTAAACGAATTCTCGCAATTCGCGCGGGCCGCACAGCGGGCAGGGGATACGCATCAGTCGTCTCTTTTTCAGTGCAAATTCGGCTGGGCGCCCTGGCCCTTTTCGTCGATGAGGTCGCCGGAGCTGAAGCGATCGAGCCGATACTGTTTGGCGATGGGATCCGGCTCGTCGCGCGCGATCAGATGGGCAAAGCAACAGCCCGAAGCCGGCGTGGCTTTAAAGCCGCCATAACACCAGCCGGCATTCAGATAGAGGCCTTTGATAGGGGTCTTATCGATGATCGGTGAACCGTCCATCGACATGTCCACCATGCCACCCCATGAGCGCAAAATCCGCGCGCGACCGATCATGGGCATCAGCGCCACACCACCTTCGCAAATATCTTCCACCGTTGGCAGGTTTCCTCGCTGGGCATAAGTGTTGTAGCCGTCGAGATCACCGCCGAAGACCAGGCCGCCTTTGTCGGACTGGCTGACATAGAAATGCCCGGCGCCGAAGGTGATGACGTGGTCAATGACCGGCTTCAGTGCCTCGGTCACAAAGGCTTGCAAAACGTGCGTTTCGATCGGCAGTCTCAATCCAGCAAGGGCGGCAACGCGGGAAGAGTTTCCGGCGCAGGCTAAAGCGATCTTTTTTGCGCGGATCGTCCCCTTCGGCGTTGTTACGGACATTATGCGCCCGCCCTCGACATTGATTGCGGTGACCTCGCAATGCTGAAGGATGTCCACACCTTGCCGATCAGCCGAACGGGCATAACCCCAGGCAACGGCGTCGTGCCGGACGGTGCCGCCGCTTCGCTGCAACAGAGCTCCCTGGATGGGAAAACGCGAATTCTCGAAATCGAGATAGGGCGCTATCCGGCGGAGCTCATCGCGGTCCAACAGCTCCGCATCGACTCCATGCAAGCGCATCGCATTGCCTCGCCGGGCAAAGGCGTCGCGCTGAGCATCTGAATGGCAGACG
>JAXDOO010000225.1:0-4011 GCA_034668865.1 Alphaproteobacteria bacterium | reverse complement strand
AGCGCGCATAGACCTCGACCGGCAGCTTTGCCTCCATGTACCACATGACGATATCCATCGCGTGCGTACCCGAAATGACCATCGGCGAGATCGTCTCGGGTTTGTCCGTTCGCTTGTAATTGTCGATCGCCACGAGCCGGTTCATGAACGCCCGCGAGGTGACGAGCGTCACGTCACCGAGCGCGCCGGTGCGCACCTTCTCCTTGCCTACTAGCCACTTGCGCCGGAAGCGCTGCGTATAACCAACAACCGCGTCGAGCTTGGCATCCTTGATGGCCTTGAGCAGGCGGGCCGACTCGCCGAGATCGGTGGCGAGCGGCTTCTCGATCAACATTGGAAGGCCACGCTCGATGCTCGCCATGATTGGATCGACGTGCAGGTGCTCGTCAGTGGCAATGATTGCCGCGGTCACCTCGGGGCGCTGCAGCAATTCGCGATGATCGGCGGTGACAAAATCGGCCCCGATCTTTTCGGCGATGAACTTGCCGCGTTCCGGATTCTTCTCGGCGACGCCAATCCATTCGACAGCGGGGTGGCGGGCCGCAACTTCGCCCCGGATAAGGCCGACGCGCCCTCCCCCGACGATCGCAAGGCCGATGCCCTTAGCCGACCTTCGCACGTTGGCCTCCCGTCATGTCATGGATCGCCGCCATCGCCGCGTTGGAGAGCGGCAGATCGACGGGCTCGTTGATGTCGGCCGACAGATCGGCGGCCAGATAGGTCGCCATCACCATGCGGGCGTGTTCGGCAGCAACCATCGGAGGACGGTCGAGGATGCAGGACTCAAGGAAATGGATGGTCTCCGGTCCCATTTGGCCGGCGAAGATGTGATCCACCTGCTCGCCCGGCATGGTCGACATCGGGTATTCCGTGCCGCGCTGCATCGTGTTGAGCCAGTTGTCGCGATGGGTATCGTCGAGGATGAGCGCCCCCTCGGTGCCCGTGATCTCAAGCCAGGTCGCACAGAAATTCGGATAGCTTGGCGGCAGGTTCCAGCCGCCGCCGATCACCACCAGCGCACCGTTGTCCATGTTGACCGTCGTCCACATGCAGTCGAACGACCCGTTGACGCCTTGCATGATCCCATAAGCGCCTTGCGAATAGACGCGCACGGGTTTCGCAGGCTCCAGCAGCCAGAACACGAAATCGAGATCGTGGGTCGACTCCATGACTACGGGCGATAATTTTCCACGCGAGCCGATCTTCTTGCCGAGAGCGCGTGAAAGATGCCGGCTCACCATAACGGACACCACATTGCCGAGCGTGCCGTCAGTCATCTTCTTCTTGGCGTATGCGAATTTTGGATTGAAGCGCTGCGAATAGCCGATCGTGAATTTGAGGTTGCCGCGACGAGCCAGCGCGATCAGCTCATCCGCTTCCGACAGCTCAAGTGCGATTGGCTTTTCGAGCAGCACATGTTTTCCCGCCTTCAAACAGTCGCGCGCGATCGGGTAATGGTTCGCTTCGGGCGTCGTCGAGATGTAGACCACGGAGATGTCGGGATTGCGGATGATGTCGTGGTAGTCGAGCGTGGCGTTCGCAGGATTGGTCAGCGCCTTCACCTCCGCCAGGCGGTCAGGACGAATCTCGCAGATATGCAGTTTGTGGACGAGTGCCGAACGTGAAAGCGTTTCCGCCCGGATGCCGCCGCACCATCCTGTTCCGATAACCGCTGCTTCGACCGGTTTCATTAGAGGCTTCCGAACTCCCTTGCAGCCCAAAAGAATGCCTGGGCTTTCTGGTGACGCAAATCGTCTTTCATAATGCGACCCATCAATATCACACAGTTGGAGGGCGGGCGCATGAGGACGACCAAAGAAAGTGAAGGGTCTCATGCCCGCCGAGAGGTCCTTCCGCTCGCGCTCGCCGGCTCTCACCGGTCATCACCAAACCCGATACCTTACGATAGAATAAATGATTTCAAGGGCGTCGGGCCGATCCTTAGCATGGCGGCATTCGCAACGACGGGTCCTGGCAATGAAGCTCGGCTTTTTCACGATGCCGATCCATCCTCTCGGCAAAGACTGGCGGCAATGTCTCCGCGAGGATCGCGAGGCCTTTTTGCTTGCCGACGAACTGGGCTTCGTCGAGGGCTATGTGGGCGAGCACTCGACCGATCAGGCCGAGAACATCACCTCCTGCGCCATGTTCATCGCCTCCCTCGCCAACGCCACCAAAAACATCAGACTCGGTACCGGCACGGTCAACATGCCGAACAGCCACCCGGCGCGCATTGCCGCCGAGATCGCCATGCTAGACCACCTGCTGGACGGCCGATTCATCTTCGGTATCAGCCCTGGTGGCCTACTTTCGGACGCCGAGGTGTTCGGCAATCTCGACGCCAATCGCAACGAGATGTTTCTGGAGGCCATCAACCAGGTGCTCGACATCTGGGCCGGTGAGCCGCCCTACAACATCAAGGGCAAGTATTGGACGGTCTCGACCGAGCGCACGATGATGACCGACATCGGCCAGGGCTTCCTGCCGAAGCCCTTGCAGCGTCCGCATCCGCCGATCGTCGTAACGGCGGTCGCGCCGTTCTCGAAGGGCGTAACGGAGGCGGCGGTCCGCGGCTGGGAGCCGATCTCTGCCAATTTTTTGATGCCGCAATGGGTGAAGAGCCACTGGCCGAAATACGTGGAAGGCTGCGAGCGTGGCGGCCGGCCGGCCGATCCCGCAAACTGGCGGGTGGCAAAAAGCGTTTTTGTTGCCGAAGACGACAAAACGGCAGAGGCCTACGCGACGGCATCGAACAGCCCCTATCGCTTTTATTACAATTCCCTCGTCACCAAGCTGAAGAAAAACGGCCGCGCCGAACTCTTCAAAACCAGCCGTGACATGTCCGACGAGGCGGTGACGACCGACATGGTGTGCAACGAACTCATCATCCACGGCTCGCCGGAGAAGGTCGCCGACCAGCTCCTCGCCTTCCGCGATCAGATCGGCGACTTCGGCACCCTGCTCTACGCCGGCAAGGACTGGCTGGACCGCGATCTCGGCCGACGCTCCATGATTCTCCTTGCGGAAAAGGTGCTGCCGCTGGTCAATAGCGCGATTTCCAGCGGAAGCGCCAAAGCCCAGGCAGCCGAATAGCCCCGTCTTCAGACGCGTGGAAGCGGCGCGGGGAACGCAAAGGAGAAGTCTGTCTCATGATTGACGAAAAAAGATTGCAGGAAACGATCGACCGCAGCGAGATACTCAACCTCATTTCCAAATCGATTATCGCGCGTGATTCTGGCTTTTGGGACCAGCTGGCGGAGTGCTACCACTCGGAAGCGGAGTTCACCTCCTCTTGGTGGCAAGGCAAGCCGGCCGATTTCGTCAAGGCCGCGAGCAAGAAACTGGAAACGGCGCGTGAGGAAGGCGGCGAGCAGAAGCACGTCGCCAGCAGCCCCTGGATCGTGATCAACGACGAGCGCGCGACCTGTGAGTGCGATATCAGCCTTTATATGAGGCGCGGCATCAAAGGCGTGGAGATGGATTTCATTACCTGGAGCCGCCGAATTCACCTCCTCGCCAAGGAGAAGGGGGAATGGAAGATCTGGCGACGTTTTGCGGTGTATGAACGGGACCGCGTTGACGCGGTCGAGCCCGGCATCGACCTTTCGGAACACCTGGACCCGCGAGAATTGGCCCAATACCCGAAACAAATCCGACTGCATTTGTGGCGTAACAAGGTTCACGGTTCCGACGCTTCGGCCGACCTCTGCATCCGCGGCACTCCGCAGGAGGACAAGGTCCGTGCGGAAGCGCGCAAGTGGATCGAGGACGCCTAGCATGCCGGAAAAGAAGCGAATGACCGGCGTTCCGCGCGGGATCATTCAGTGCCCCATCACCCCGTTCACCGCCGCCAACAAGGTGGATCTCGATCTGTACGGCCGCGTGGTCGAGTTCTTGATGAAGCAGCGTTGCGATGCGCTCTGCATCAATCTGCATCTCGCCGAGTCGCTCAATCTGACGCTGGACGAGCGGAAGACGCTCGTGGCGGCGGCGGTCGAGGCGAGCGGCGGC
>JAXDOO010000224.1:0-15885 GCA_034668865.1 Alphaproteobacteria bacterium | reverse complement strand
ATTTCCGGCGGCAAACTCATCATCCGGCCGCCCTTCGACACCGGTGTCGTGCCGGAAGAATCGATCATTGTCGGCAACACCGTGCTCTATGGCGCCATCGGCGGTGAATGCTATTTCCGCGGCATCGCCGGCGAGCGCTTCGCCGTGCGCAATTCCGGCGCCATTGCGGTAGTCGAAGGCGCCGGCGACCACTGCTGCGAATACATGACCGGTGGCATCGTCGTCGTGCTCGGTCAGACCGGGCGCAATTTCGCGGCCGGAATGTCAGGTGGCATCGCTTATGTGCTGGATGAGGACGGCGCTTTCGAGACGCGTTGCAACCGCGGCATGGTCGAATTACAGGACATGCCGCAATGGGACGAAGGCGAGATGCACGGCGACCTCACCGACATGACGCGCAATGACTGCGAGCGGTTACACGCGCTGATCAGCAACCATGCGCGCTATACCGGCTCGCAACGGGCTAAGGATATTCTCGCGGACTGGCGCAACTACGTTCCGAAATTCCGCAAGGTCATGCCCGTGGAATTCAGCCGCGCGCTGGCCGAGATGGAAAAGGCCCGCACCATGCAGGCGGCGGAGTAAGCTGAGCGCTGTCTTAATGGCCAGCGGCGCAACACCCGCCCTGCGAAATCCGAACCATCCGAGTCCGTCGAATGATCATCTACGGCGACCTTAAGTCCGGAAACTGCCTGAAGGTCAAATACGCTGCCGACTATCTCGGTCTGCCTTACACCTGGACGGATATCGACATCTTGAAGGGTGAAAGCCGGACCCGGCCGGCTCTCCGGCGCAATCCAATGGGCCAGGTTCCGACGATCGAGCTTGATGACGGACGCTGCCTGGCGCAGTCCAACGCCATCATACGGTTTTTGGCGCGGGGCAGCGCGCTGTTGCCGGACGATGCCTTCGCACAGGCCAAGGTCGACGAGCTGTTGTTCTGGGAGCAGTACAGCCATGAACCCTATATAGCGGTCTGTCGCTTCCACATGGCCTATCTTGGGCAGCCTAGAGATACGCGTGAGCCCGAGCGGGTTAAACGCGGCGAGAGCGCGCTTGACCTAATGGAGACCCTGCTCGGCGGGCGGGATTGGTTCGTAGGTTCAACAATGACGATTGCCGATATCGCGTTGCTTGCTTACACAAGGCTTGCGCATGAAGGCGGTTTCGATCTGGCGGTCCGGCCGGCTGTGGCGACCTGGATCAGGCGGAGCGAGAAGATGCTGGGCTTACCGCAGGCCCAAGCTGCGACAAGCAATTGATTGGAGCGGATAGCGAAGTACTGATGGGTAAGGTCACCGGATTTCTGGAATTCGAACGCAGCGACCGTCACTATCAGCCGGTTGAGGAGCGCATCAAGCATTGGGGCGAGTTCGTCCTGCCGTTGCCCGACGAGGACAACAAGAAGCAGGCCGCGCGCTGCATGGACTGCGGCATCCCCTATTGCCACACCGGCTGTCCGGTCAACAACCAGATCCCGGACTGGAATGACCTGGTCTACAGGGACCAGTGGGAAGAGGCCGCGCGCAACCTGCATTCGACTAATAACTTCCCGGAGGTGACCGGCCGCATCTGCCCGGCGCCATGCGAGGCCTCCTGCACGCTGAACATCGACGACAACCCGGTCACCATCAAGACGATCGAATGCGCGATCGCCGACCGCGCGATTTCGAGCGGCTGGGTGAAACCGGAGCCGCCGACGCATAAAACCGGCAAGAAGGTCGCGGTGATCGGCTCGGGCCCGGCCGGCATGGCCTGCGCGCAGCAGCTCGCGCGGGTTGGACACGACGTGCATGTGTTCGAGAAATTCGCCAAGGCGGGCGGCCTGCTCCGCTATGGCATCCCTGATTTCAAGATGGACAGGATCATCGTTGACCGGCGCGTGGCGCAGATGCAGGCGGAAGGCGTCACCTTCCACTACAACGCGCATGTCGGCGTGAACCTGCCGGCGGAGCAACTGCTGCAGGAATATGACGCCATCGCGCTCACCGGCGGGGCGGAAAAGCCGCGCGATCTGCCGATCCCGGGCCGCGAACTCGACGGCGTCCACTTCGCCATGGATTTCCTGCCGCAGCAGAACCGGCGCATCAGCGGCGAGCCGGCGCCGGCCGACGACATGCCGCCAATTCTGGCCAAGGACCGGCATGTGGTGGTGATCGGCGGCGGCGATACCGGCTCCGACTGCATTGGCACCTCGATCCGCCAAGGCGCGCGCTCGGTGACGAATTTCGAAATCATGCCGCAGCCCCCAGCGAAGGAAAATAAGCTGCTCACCTGGCCGGACTGGCCGATGAAGCTGCGCACGTCCTCCAGCCATGAAGAAGGCGCCGAGCGCGACTTCGCCGTGATGACGCAGAAATTCTCCGGCAAAAACGGGCGCGTAGACACGCTGCACTGCTTGCGCGTGGACGCCAAGATGCAGCCCATCCAAGGCAGCGAATTCGAGATCAAGGCCGACCTCGTGCTGCTCGCCATGGGCTTCGTACATCCGGTGCACGAAGGGATGGTGCAATCGCTCGGGCTGGCGCTAGACCCGCGCGGCAACGTGCGCGCCAATACCGACGACTACCACACCTCGCTGGAGAAGGTGTTCGCCGCCGGCGACATGCGGCGCGGCCAGTCGCTCGTGGTCTGGGCGATCCGCGAGGGCCGGCAAGCGGCACACGCGATCGACAAATTCCTGATGGGTTCGACGCTGCTGCCGCGCTGATCAGCGGAAGAAGCTGAAGGGCGAAGAGAAGGGCGATCGCTGCCACTGTTGTGGGGGCGGAGGCGAAGGTTGCGGCGGCCGCGGCCTTCTCGGCGGCTGGTTCAGCACCTGCACATCGGTCTTCGGCTTTGGGCTGGTTTGCGCGCCGGTTGCAACAACCGGGACCTCCGCCGGCTTGATCGTTCCCGGCTCTTGAATCGTATTCGCCACCGGCAGGGTTCCACCGCCGCCCAGCGGCCAGACGAAATCGTCAGCACGGCCTTTCAGCGCAGAAACCGGCTCGCCCTTCACCAACACGCGCGATGCGATCGGATCTGACGCAGACGGGCGCATATTCCCGCCGCCTAGCAATTCGTCTCCGCCGGAAGCCGTGCCTGAGGTCAACGGCAAAACGGCGCCTGCGATCGGCCGTGCGATAGGACCGCCGGGACGCGGCGCCCCGGAAGGCTGCGCCCCGCCGTCCACCGGCAACGCCACCGGCAGCGCGCGCGTGGAGATCACACGGCGGATTTCCCGCTCCACGAAGTGAGCAAGCTTGCGTGCGCCGTATTTGGTGAAATAGACGCCGTCTTGCGAGCGCAATCGGCGTGTCTGGCCGTCGACGTCTGGACCGAATGATGCGAATTTGCCAGCCTCGTCGACAAAGCCGTCCCACACATCGACGTAAATGATGCCCGCTTTTTCGGCCTGCGCGCGATAAATATCGTTGAGATAAGCGGCGTCGCTAGTGGCTTTAGGTCCGCGGATAATCGGCAGACCTACCCAGATGGCCGGAACGCCTCGGCTTTTCATGGCTGCGATCGTCTCGGCGATGCGCTTGGAATAGATTTCGGCCCAAGCCTCGGTGCGGTATTCGTGGCTGCTGCCCCTGCCCCTGGAAACTTCCGGCGCGATGATCGGCGCGTCGGCGCTTTCGGCGTCGGCAGTCTGCTGGTCTGGCGGCTTGGCCGCCGTTTCCGGTTGCGCGGGTGCCGGCGCCGGCGCCGGCGCCGGCTTGACGGCTAGACGCTCGCGGATCGGGCCGCGGTCGCTCAAGCCAAGTATCATCACCGCCACTGCAGGTCGTTCCGTCGTGATGATGTCGCGCGCGACGCTCGACCATTCGAGATCGCTCTTCGATTCGTAACGGATGAGACCGGAATTCGGTTTGTTTTTACGGGTGACGCCGATTTCCGGCGTGTCGGCAAAAGCCTCTTCCAAGCCGTAGGCGAGCCAATCGGCCATTGAGTCGCCCATCACCACGACACTGGAGGTGGGCGGCACTTCCGCCTTCTTAGCAGGCGGCGCCTTGGAATAGTCGGCTGGCGGCGGCTCGCGATAGCGCTCCTGGTAGGAGGGCTGCTGCTGCTGCGGCCCCCAGAAAGGAAAGAATTGCGCGGCAGCCGGCGAGCTCGCGAGCAGCACCAGCGGCGATGTGGCGACCATGATCGCGATCAGGGCGACAACTCGGCGCTTGGTCGTGTTTTTTCCAGTCATTGCGGCACAAGGCCCACGAAATTGCGATAGCCCGGAGCGGGTCCGGAGATGCACCGTCATCCGCATATAGTATCGGAAAAATGTCAACTTAGCGATGCCGCGAAAGGTCCAGTTTTCCTAGGCTTGGGATGTGTTTAACGTCCGCGCAGACGGCTAAGCACGCCACTTGAGGCGAAGCCGTCGGGCGCCTCACCGACCGAAGCCTGGAATTGCCGGATCGCGAGCCGCGTTTTGCCGCCGAGCTTGCCGTCCGGTTGCCCGATATCGAAGCCGCGCGCGGCGAGCAGCTGCTGCAACTCGTAGCGTTCCGCGCGGGACAAAACACGCTCCTCTCGCGGCCATGGCTGCACGAAGGGGTCGCCGCCGCGCATGCGGTCGGCGAGATGACCGATGGCGAGCGCATAGGCTTCCGATGGATTGTATTTCATGATGGCGCGGAAATTATCCAGCATGACAAAAGCCGGCCCGCGCGTGCCTGCCGGTACCAGCAAATAGGCCGTGTCATCCGGCCGCGGAAACGGTTTGCCGCCGATGCGGCGGACGCCGTGCTGCTCCCATGCGCGCAAGCTCATGCGGCGCGCGTGATCCGCCAGCAAATAATTGAACCCGCTCGGCAGCGCGACCTCGTAACCCCAGGTCTGGCCCGCAACCCAGCCGTCCTTCTTCAGATTGTTGGCGGTGGAGGCGATCAGGTCCGGCACGGAGTCGACGACGTCGCGCCGTCCGTCGCCGTCGAAATCCACAGCGAAGCGCTTGAACGAAGTGGGCATGAATTGCGTCGGACCGAAAGCTCCGGCCCAGGAGCCCTTCAGCTGCTCCGGCCGCACATCCCCGCGGTGCAGGATTTCCAACGCGGAGAGGAACTCATCCCGGAAATAATTCTGCCGCCGGCCGATACAGGCCAGCGTCGCGGTAGAACGCACCACCGGGCGTTCGCCGCCTGCGGTGCTGAAATTCGACTCAATGCCCCAGATGGCGGTGATGATATAGCGGTCGACGCCATAGCTCTTTTCCACGGCGTCAAAGATGCTTGTATATTGCGCCAGGATTTCGCGCCCACGGGCGATGCGCGCGTCGGTAACCAGGAAATCGAGATAGTCCCATAGCGCCCGGGTAAATTCCGGCTGCGAATCCATAAACTCCATGATCTTCAGGTCGGGAGTCAGCGTGAGCGCATAGGTCTCATAGGTGGCGCGCGAAACGCCGCGCTTGGCGGCCTGCGGCCACAGCCGCTCGAGGCAGACACCGAAATCCGCCGATGCGGCGGCGATTGCCTGCGGCGTCATCAGCGGGTGGGTCCCGCCCTCCGCCGCTGGGGGAGTTGCGGGCTCAGGGATCGAGCCTGCCGTCAAGTTGCGCAAAAAGGCCGAGAGCGGATCGCTCGCCTGCTGGGCCACAGCCGACGCGCTGGTGCACAACCAAACCGAGGACGCCAGCAAGATTGCGATACGGGAATGCTTCGCCATTCGACACTCCGCCGCGCGGCATCGGGCCGCCTCACCCTAATAACCATTGGGACCGGATATGGTTGAATGATTGTTAATTTTACCCGCCGGCCTAGCGGGTCGCGCGCAGGCGCTCGATCAGCTCCGGGCTCGGATAGGAATCCGCCGGCAAGCCCACCTTGAGCTGACCCTTTTTCACCGCCGGCCGGGTTGCCGAGCCCGCGCTGCCGTCGATCTCGCCGTCGTACAAACGATGCACGCGCAGAAGCTGCTGCAGCTCCTTCACCTGGTCGCGGCTGAGCGGGGTCACCGGCGCGTTGCCACGCCCCATCCGCGGCGCGCCGTCGAACATCGTCGCGAAATAGGCCGCCGTGGTCGCATAGACCATCGCCGCGTTCCACTGCAGATAGGCCTTGAAGTTCGGATAAGCGAGGAAGGCCGGGCCGTTGCGGCCCATCGGCAGCAGCAGCGAGGCCGGCAGATTGTCCGCGGGCAGCGTGCCGGAGGCGGCCGTGACACCCAACTTCACCCATTCCGAGCGCGGATGCTGGATCGCGAGATCGGCCTGGTCCCACGGCAGTTGCGCCGGCACCCGAACCTCCTGCAGCCACGGCTGCCCGCGCTGCCAGCCGAATCCCTTCATCAGGTTGGCGGCGGAGGCGAGCGCATCGGGAACGCTGTGCACCATGTCGACGCGGCCGTCGCCGTCGAAATCCACGCCGTATTTGTAATAATCGGACGGTGTGAATTGGGTCGGCCCGAGTTCGCCGGCCCACTGGCCGGCCATTTCCTCCGGCCGAAGGTCGCCGCGCTGAACGATGCGCAGCGCATCGAGTAATTGCTGGCGGAAGAAATCGGAGCGCCGGCAGTCATAGGCAAGCGTCGCCATGGAACGGATGACCGAGAAAGTAGCGGCCCTTTCGGCGCCGTAATCGGTCTCCAGCCCCCAGAAGGCGACGATCACCGATGGCGGCACGCCGAACTGCTGCTCGATGCGCGCCAGGAGCTGCGCATTCTTCTTCATCTGCACGAGCCCGTTCTGGAACCGGTTCTTGTTGGTCATGCGGTCCGAGAACTGGATGAAGCTTTGCTGGAACACGCCCTGGCCGTGATCGCGCTTGACGATGTTCGGATCATAGGTGACGCCGTCCAGCGCGCGTGAGATCGTCGCCTGCGAGACGCCGGAGGCGAGGGCCTCCTGCTTGAACCGCGCCACCCATTGCTCGAAGCTGCCGCTGTTGCGGCAGGTGTGATTGGCCGCTGCCTGCCCCACCATCGCCGCGCTCAAGAGCGCAACCGCACCCAGCTGTAGCAATCGGTTTCGCAAATTCATCCTCACCGTCCCAATCCGAGTTAAGCCTTGTCTATTATTGTTCGACTTTCCGCCCTTGTGCATATCCGGTATTTAGCCGCATTTAAGGAACAAAGCGCTATACCCTAGTTCCTCTCGTTTTCCTTGGTATCTCTCATGAAACCCATTCGTAAAGCCGTTTTCCCCGTGGCCGGCCTCGGCACGCGGTTCCTTCCTGCCACCAAGGCCATGCCGAAGGAAATGCTCACGGTCGTGGACCGGCCGCTGATCCAGCACGTGGTGGACGAAGCACGGGAGGCCGGCATTGAACATTTCATCTTTGTGACTGGACGCAACAAAGCGGTGATCGAGGACCATTTCGACCGCCAATTCGAGCTCGAAGTGACTTTGAAGGAGCGCCGCAAGACCGCCGACCTGAAGCTGCTTTCGCAGGACCAGCCCGGCGCGGGCACCGCGAGCTTCACCCGGCAGCAGTCGCCACTCGGCTTGGGTCATGCCGTGTGGTGCGCACGCGAATTGGTCGGCCCCGAGCCGTTCGCGCTTCTGCTCCCTGACGTGCTGGTCCAGCACGAGCGCGGCTGCCTGAGGCAGATGATGGACGCCTACGCCGCGCTTCGGGCGCCCGCGAATATCGTTGCGGTGGAGGAAGTGCCGCCCGAACGTGTGCACATGTATGGCGTCGTTGGAGTTGGCAAGCCGCATGGCAAAGCCTTCTCGATCACGCAGATGGTGGAGAAGCCCAAACGCGACGAAGCTCCATCCAATCTGTCGATCACCGGCCGTTATATCCTGCAGCCGGAAATCTTCGCCCACCTTGCTACCCAGGGAACCGGCGCCGGTGGCGAGATCCAGCTCACCGACGCCATGCTCGCGCTCGCCAAAAAACAAAACTTCTATGGGCTGAAATTCGAGGGGCGCAGCTTCGACTGCGGATCGAAAATCGGCTTTCTCACCGCCAATGTCTGCTATGCGCTCGCGCGCAAGGATATCGCACAGGAATTCCGCAAGGAAATCGAGGGCCTGCTGCGCGATAAGTAGGCGCTGCTATTGCTGCAGGCGCAGTCCCAGCATGACAATATTGGCCGTATAGTCCTCGCCAGCCGCGTTCGAGTTGCGCTGCTCGCGGCGGACTTCGCCCTTGATCTGAACGTTGCGATTCATCTTGTAGATCAGGCCGGCCGCGGCGGACAGGCGGTGGTCGAGGCGCGAGGAGCCGACAAAATCGTCGAGGCCATAGCCGAATTTCAGCGTGCCGATCAGCCAGTAGCGGAAGGCGTGATCCACCTCAGCGGCGAAGTCGCGCGAAAGCACGCCGGAGACATCAGGGTCGGTGCTTTCATAAACCGAGGTCCGTGCCGTGAAAGTGACCTTGGTCAGCGCGGTCGCCGACCAGATCAGCGAAGCATCGGTGATGATGCCCTTGAGGTCCTGTAACTGCGGATCTTCATACCTGCGGGTCATGTAGCCGATGCTGACGTCGCCGGTCAGTTGCCGGGTCACCTCAAAACTCGTCCCGATGCGCGGTGTAAGGCCCTCCGAATCGCGTTGAACGCCGAAGCTGTCGATTGAAACGTCGTGCACCCGCTTGTCGACCGCGACCGCAACGAAGGGCTTGACGCCTGGCGTCATCTCATAGCTGCCGCGCAATTCCAGCCCAGAGGATAAAAAGCTGCGGTCCTCGTTGCTCAGCGTTGTCCCGTCTGTTAACTCGGAATCTTCGTAGCGTGTGCGGTCAATGCTGGCGATGCCGCCGATTTCCAGCCGGTTGAAACGATGGAACAGGCCGGCAGTGCCGCCGATATTGGTGTAAAGAGTTGGCTTGGCAACGTCGGCCACGAAATCCGGACTGCCAGGCGTATCGGTTGCAACCTTGAAGCGATTCTGCAGTTCGACCCGGGTCTGGCGCGTCACGTCGATGCGGCCATCCAATATGGATTCGAAATAGGGACGGTTGAGCGAGGGTTGTTCGGTATAGCCATCGTAGCTGCCGCGGATTTTGGCGCGGAATTCGTGCCGCTGCCAATCGGACGTGGCCTGCAATTCCGGCGCGACGACATAGAAGGGTGAGCCCTTCGGCGTGGAATCGCGCCCAGGATTGCTGTCATAGCCAGTGCTGAGGTCGATCGCCGGCCGCAGGATGAAAGCGCCGGCGCGAATGCCGAGCGGCTCGTACGGATCAATCGCCGGCTGCTTCGGCTTTGGCCGCGCCTGCGGAGGCGCATAAGGCGGCGCGATCGACGCCGTCGTGACCGGATTGGTGGGATCGACGGGCATTCCCGGCGTCGGCGGCAACGGCTGCACGGGCGTGATCCGTGTCGCCAGCGCGCGCGGCAATGGCTGCCTCGCTTTCTTCTTCGCAAGGGCGGTTTGGGCTTTCCGGCGCGCATTTGTGGAATCGAAGCCGGTTTGGCCCGCGCCATGGGCGGTCAGGTTTCCGAAGGTCGGGGCATTATTGCGGGCCAACGATGGTGGTTCGCTGTCGCCCTCCGGGATCAGCACGCCTTGGCCGCCTGGCGGATCGAAGGTGCCGTATTCTGAGATAGCCGGCGACGAAGTCTGCGCCAGCGCGCCCGCCGCCAGCGCGATCGCCGCCAGAAAGGCGCCAAGGCCGAACGCCACTGGGACACGATCTGGGAAAAGCCGCGGCACCGAACCTCCTGGCGCTGAAGCCGGTCCACTGCGCTTGCGAGGACCGAAATCGGCGCAAAATCAGCAAGTTGGCGCCACCTACAGGGCGCCCAAAAGGGATCGGGCCTGCGGGATGCAGGCCTTTGGTTAACGGAGTTAAAACGCTTATGGTTAATGAGACGTTGATGGTCGCCCGGTCGCTCACGAACCTTTCCCGTGGTAGCTTGCGGACATCGAATCCCAAGCTGGAATCAGATGGCGAAATCGAAAGCGCTCCGTCACGGCCGCGAACCGAATGAGCAGGCCGGCGCCTTAATCGCGTCGGCGGTGCGCACGCTGGATGCGGAAGGCGGCGGCATCACCGCGCTTGCGGCGGCGCTCGGAGATGGACTCGGTGCGGCCTTCGTGGCCGCGGTGGAGCTGATCCGCGGCATCCGCGGGCGGCTGATCATCAGCGGGATGGGCAAGTCCGGCCACGTGGCGCACAAGATCGCGGCCACGCTCGCCTCCACTGGCACGCCTTCCTTCTTCGTCCACCCGGCGGAAGCCGGCCACGGCGACCTCGGCATGATCACCCGCGACGACGGCATCATGGCGCTGTCCTGGTCGGGCGAAACGTCCGAGCTAAAGAACCTGATCGACTATTCCCGCCGTTTCCGTATCGGGCTGATCGCGGTGACCGCCAATTCGGAATCAACGCTCGCTCAGGCCGCCGATGTCGTACTCACGCTGCCGCAGGCACGCGAAGCCTGCCCGCATAATCTGGCGCCCACCACCTCTTCGCTGATGCAGCTGGCGCTCGGCGATGCGCTCGCGGTTGCACTGCTCGAAAGCCGCGGCTTTACCGCCATCGATTTCGGCGTTCTGCATCCCGGCGGTCAGCTCGGCGCGCAACTGAAATTCGTGCGCGATATCATGCACAAGGGCGACGCCGTTCCGCTCGCCCCGCTTGGCTCGCGCATGAGCGAGGCCATGGTGGAGATTTCCGCCAAGGGTTTCGGTTGCGTCGCAATCGTGGACGGCGAGGGCAAGCTAGCCGGCATCATCACCGATGGCGACCTGCGCCGTCACATGCGGCCCGATCTGCTGGAAGCGCGCGTGGAAGACGTGATGACCCCGCACCCAAAGACGATCAGCCCCGCCCAGCTTGCAGCCGAGGCGCTGGAGATCCTGAACTCCTCCAAGATCACCGCGCTGATGGTGGAGGAAGCCGGCAAGCCGGTTGGCATCGTGCACTTCCACGACCTGCTGCGCGCCGGCGTGGCCTAAGCGCATGATCCCGAAAAGTGGGAACCGGTTTTCGGACAAGATCATGCGCCATCTTAAAAAATGAGCGCGCGCACCGCAGATAAGTATACGCAATCTGCGCAAGCTAGATTGCTTTCCGCAAAACCGGTATCCACTTTTGCTGGTCGCGCGCTAAACCCGCTCCACAAATAAATTCGGGCCTTCCACGCGCATGATTCTGACCTGGCTGCCCGCCGGGCTGTCCGGTCCGCTCACCCGCCAGATCGTGTCGTCGATGCGGACCCGGCCGACGCCATCGACGATCGGATTTTCCAGGGTGAAAGTCCGCCCGATATAGCTTTCGGCCCGGCGATTGAGCAGCGGCGCTTCGCTCGGCTGCTCGACGTTCGGCGCGAAACGGCGCCAGACTGGAATAAGCGCCAGCGAGAGCACAGCAAAGGTCACGAACTGCGCCTGCCACGACCAATCCACCGCGAATGAGATCAATCCCACGGCAAGCGCGGCAAGGCCGAGCCAGAGCATGAAGGCGCCTGGGGCGACCAGCTCGAGCGCGAGAAACACCGCGCCGAGAATGAGCCAGTTCCAGGCGCCGAGGGTGATCAGGTAATCGATCATGCGGCGCTTCCGCCGCTCACCGATCCGGCCGGCGGAACGGTGGGCCGCCTGACCGGCGCCGGAGCGCTCCCCCCGCCATCGCCGCCGAATGTCGCCTTGGCGATCTCTCCGATGCCCGCGAGCGAGCCAAGCACCTGCGTGGCCTCAATCGGGATCATCAGGATTTTCTGATTGGGGGAATCGGCGATCCGGCCGAAGGCATTCAGGTATTTCTCCGCGATGAAATAGTTGAGCGCCGCGATGTCGCCGCGCGATACGGCCTCGCTTACCATCTCGGTCGCTTTGGCCTCGGCCTGCGCCAGACGCTCGCGGCCCTCGGCATCACGGAATGCCGCCTCGCGCCGCCCTTCCGCCTCCAGGATTTGCGACTGCTTGGCGCCTTCGGCCCGAAGGATGTCCGATGCGCGCTGACCTTCCGCTTGCAGGATGTCGGCGCGCTTCTCGCGCTCGGCGTTCATTTGCCGGCCCATGGCCTCCACTAGGTCGCGCGGAGGTACGATGTCCTTGATTTCGATGCGGTTGACCTTCACGCCCCAGGGCGCGACGGCGGCGTCGACCACCCGCAAGAGGCGTTCATTGATTTCATCGCGGTGCGATAGCACTTGGTCCAGGTCCATCGCACCCATGACCGAACGGATGTTGGTCATGGTCAGCGTAACGATGGCCAGGTCGAGATTGGCAACTTCGTAACTTGCCTTGGCGGCGTCGAACACCTGGAAAAAGGCCACGCCATCCACCGTCACAGTCGCGTTATCCTTGCTGATCACCTCCTGCTGCGGAATGTTGATCACCTGCTCCATCATATTCACCTTGCGACCGATGCGGTCGAAGAAGGGAATGATCAGGTTGAGCCCAGGCGACAGAGTGCGGGTGTAACGGCCGAAGCGCTCGACAGTCCAATGGTAGCCCTGCGCCGTCATTTTGACGGCGCCGAGCAGCGTCAAAATGGCAACAACGACGAAGACAATTACAAAGACATTGGCGCCCAGCAAGAAATCCATTGCACCCCCCGCATTAAACATTCGGCCGCAAGGCTGCCGGAGTTCGGCGCGCATCACAAGCAAAATTAGCCGTGTCGGAGCAACGATACCCTAAGCTTAAAGCCAGCCTTGCAGCTCGCGCAGCGCAAGCTGGCTGATCACGGTCATGCCCAGATCGCTGTCGTTCAAACAGGGGACCGCGAAGAAATTGCTGCCGCCATGCTCTTTGAAGATGTGCGCGTTCTCGACCGCGATCTCTTCCAAGGTTTCCAAGCAATCCGCCGCGAATCCCGGCGTGATCACGGCGAGATTCTTCACGCCTTTCTCGGCCAGGCTTTTCACCGTCTCGTCGGTATAAGGCCTGATCCACTCGGTGCGGCCGAAACGCGACTGGAAGGTAAGCATGAATGATTTCTCGTCGAGGCCGAGGCTTTCGCGCATCAGCCGCACCGTCTCAGCGCACTGCGCCTGATAGGGATCGCCCTTGTCGACATATTCCTTCGGAATGCCGTGGAAGGACGCCAGGATGACGTCCGGCTGCCAGGTAAGTTTTGCGAGCTCTGCCGCCATCGAGGACACCAGCGCGTCGATATAGACCGGGTCATTGTAATAGGGCGGCACGAAGCGGACCGCCGGTTGTTTTCGCATTGTCATCAGGGTGCGGAAAACCTCGTCGCCGACCGTCGCGGTGGTGGCCGCAGCATATTGCGGATAGAGCGGCAGGATCAGGATGCGGTCGCAGCCCTGTTCTGCGAACGCCGCCAGGCGCGAGGTGATGGACGGATGGCCATAGCGCATGGCCCAGTCGGTAACGATGCGCGGATCAATCCCCGCCAGCATGGCGGCAAGCTTTTCGCCTTGCGCGCGCGTGATGGTCTTCAGCGGCGACTCATTCTTCTCGCGGTTCCAGATCTTGTCGTAATCGCGGCCCTTGAATTTCGGACGCAGCGTGAGAATGCCGACATTGAAGATGAGCTTCCACAGCAGTGAATTGTTTTCTATCACGCGCCGGTCGGACAGAAATTCCTTCAGGTAGCGCCGCATCGACCAAAAATCGGTCGCCTCCGGCGTGCCGAGATTGACGATCAGCACGCCGATGCGGGCGGAGCCGACGCTAGGCTGTTCGGCATCGGCGGTCGGCGCAAGGGCGGGAGCTTTGATCTGGGTCATCAGCGGCGCGTTACTCGGCGGCTTTGAGGAAAGACGGTGCGCCGGCACGGAACTGCTCCAGCAACGCCGCTTCCTCGGCCTTGGCGGCGGTGAGGTGCCGCGCCTTAACGTAGCCGAAGCCGCGGATTTTTTCCGGGATCGCGGCGAGGCCGGTGGCGAGATGGTGATTGCCGGGCGTGAGCCTTGGCATAATTTCGCTCAGCATGGCCTCATACTCCGCGAGCAGCTTACGTTCGGTTTTGCGCTCCTGCGTATGGCCGAAGGGGTCAAAGGCAGTCCCGCGCAGGAATTTCAGCTTCGCCAGCGCGCGGAACACCGGCAGGATCCATCCGCCGAAGGTGAGCTTGCGCGGCAGGCCGGTGGCACGGTCGCGCGGCGCGAACAACGGCGGCGCCAGATGGAATTGAAGCCGCAGATCGCCCTCGAATTCACCTTTCAGCTGCCGCATGAAGGAAGCGTCGGCGTAAAGCCGCGCCACTTCATACTCATCCTTGTAGGCCATCAGCTTGAAGAGATAGCGCGCTACCGCCTCGGCAAAGCCGCACTTGCCCGGCGCCTGCGCGGCTTCCGCAACCTTGGCACGCTGAACAACGGCGCGGTAGCGCGCGGCATAGGCGGCGTCCTGATAATCGCTGAGGAAAGCTACCCGCCGCTCCACCATTTCATCGAAGGACTGCGACAGGCGTTGATCGTCCGCGCTTTGTTCCATCAGTGGGCGCAACAGGCTCTCGATCTTAGCGGGGTCGGCAGCGGCGGCGCGGCCCCAGCGGAAAGCCGCATGATTCATCGCCACCGCTTCGCCATTGAGCGCTATCGCCTGTTCGATCGCCTCGGCGGACAGCGGCAGCGTGCCGAGCTGATAGGCATAACCCAGCAGGAAAATATTGGCGCCGATAGAATTGCCGAGAAGCCCGCTCGCCATCCGGGTGGCATCGACGAAATGGCAGCATTCGGGGCCGGCGGCCTCGATGATGGCTCGCTCGATGCGTTTGCTGGGCAGCGTGAAATCGGCATCACGGGTGAATTCGCCCGGCAGAAATTCGGACAGGTTGACGACCATGCGCGTTCTGCCCTGCTTCACCGCCGCCAGCACGGTTTTCATGCCCGCGACGACCATATCGCCGCCAAGCACAAGGTCGGCGCCGCCGGCCGGCACGCGGATGGCTTGGATGTCCTCCGGCCGCGCTGCCAGACGGATATGGCTGTGCACCGGCCCGCCCTTTTGCGCGAGCCCCGACATATCGATAACGCCCGCGCCCTTGCCCTCGAGATGCGCCGCCATACCCAAAATGCCTCCGATGGTGATGACGCCGGTGCCGCCGATGCCGGTGACGATAATACCGTAGGGATCGTTGAGCCCGGGCAGTTGTGGTGATGGCAGATCGGGCAAAGCTAAGCCCTCGATCGCCGCCTCGCGCCGCTTCGGCTTGCCACCGTGCACGGTCACGAGCGACGGACAGAAGCCTTTCAGGCAGGAGTAATCCTTGTTGCAGCTCGACTGGTCGATCTTGCGCTTGCGGCCGAACTCGGTCTCCAGCGGCTGGATCGAGATGCAGTTCGACTGCACGCCGCAGTCGCCGCAGCCCTCGCACACCAGCTCGTTGATGATGACCCGCTTGTCGGGATCGGGATAAAGCCCGCGTTTTCTTCGGCGGCGCTTTTCGGCAGCGCAGGTCTGGTCATAGATCAGCACCGTCACGCCCGGGATGGCGGCAAGTTCGGTCTGCACGGTCATCAGCTCATCGCGGTGATGAACGCTGACGCCGCGAGGCCAATCCGCGCTCTTGGAATATTTCTCCGGCTCGTCGGTGACCACCACGACGCGCGCGGCGGCTTCGCCCACCATCTGCTTGGCGATCAACGGCACGCTCAGCTTGCCGTCATTGGCCTGGCCGCCGGTCATGGCGACGGCATCATTGAACAGGATTTTGTAGGTGACGTTGATGCCGGCGGCGACCGCGGCGCGGATCGCAAGGCTGCCGGAATGGTTATAGGTACCGTCGCCGATATTCTGGAAGACATGATTGCGCGTGGAGAACAGTGCTTCGCCCATCCAGTTCGCGCCTTCGCCGCCCATCTGGGTAAAGCCAAGCGTCGAGCGGTCCATCCATTGCGCCATGTAATGACAGCCAATGCCGGCATAGGCGCGCATGCCTTCCGGCACGACCGTGGACGTATTATGCGGACAGCCGGAGCAGAAATAGGCGCGGCGGCTGGCGACCTCCTCGCCTTCGCTCAGCCGCTGGTGCATTTGCTTGAGCGCGGTGACGCGCGCGGCAAGATCAGGCTGCGGCGAAAATT
>JAXDOO010000223.1:0-10874 GCA_034668865.1 Alphaproteobacteria bacterium | reverse complement strand
GCCGCGCGTTAATGAAGACGTGAACGAAGAATGGATTTCCGACAAGACGCGCCACGTTGTGGACGGACTTCGCACCCAGCGTCTCGATCAGCCTTACATCCGCGAGAACGGGCGTATGCGTCCGGCGTCGTGGGCTGAAGCGTTCGATATCATCGCCGCCAAGGTGAAGGCTTCGACGCCGAAGCGCATGGGCGCGATCGCCGGCGATCTCTGCGCGGTCGAAGAGATGTTCGCGCTGAAGGATCTGATGGCGCGGATCGGCTCGCGGAATATTGACGCGCGGCAGGACGGCTCGGCGCTTGATCCCAAGTGGGGCAGGGCGAGCTACCTGTTCAACGTCACCATCGCCGGCATCGAACAGTCCGACGCGCTGCTCATCGTCGGATCGAATCCGCGCCATGAAGCCGCCGTGCTCAACGCCCGCATCCGCAAGCGCTGGCGCGCGGGCAAATTCCCCATCGGGCTGATCGGCGAGCGCGCCGACCTGACTTATCCCTATGATTACCTCGGCGCCGGCCCCGAAAGCCTGGGCAAGCTCACGGGCGACGAGAGCGACTTCGCCAAAGCCTTCAAGGCCGCCGAGCGGCCGCTCATCGTCGTCGGCGCTCATGTTTTTGCCCGCCAGGATGGCGCGCCTCTCGCCGCACAAGCCGCCAAGGCGGCGCTCGACCTTGGCGCGGTGAAAGACGGTTGGAATGGATTCTCTGTTCTGCAGACCGCGGCCTCACGCGTGGGCGCGCTCGATATCGGCTTTGTGCCGGGCGAGGGTGGCCTGCGCGCCACTAAGATGGCCGCCTCCGGCGCGCTCGACGTGCTGTTCCTGCTTGGCGCCGACGAGATCGAGGTCGCCGCCGGCGCCTTCGTTGTCTACATCGGCACCCACGGCGACCGCGGCGCACATCGGGCGGACGTCATCCTGCCCGGCGCGGCCTACCCGGAAAAATCCGGCATCTATGTGAATACCGAAGGCCGCGTGCAGATGGCCAAGCGCGCATCCTTCCCGCCCGGCGATGCGCGCGAGGATTGGGCCATTATCCGCGCGCTGTCGGATCACCTCAACGAGCGGCTGCCTTATGACTCGCTGGCGCAGTTGCGCCGCGCGATCTTCTCGGCGCATCCTCACCTCGCCCGCATCGACGCTATCGAACCCGGCAAGGCGGGCGACATTCGCAAGCTGGCGTCGCTCGGCGGCGCCCCTGACAAGGCGCCGTTCCGCCCGGCCATTGCGGATTTTTATTTCACCAATCCCATTGCGCGCGCCTCCGCGGTGATGGCGGAATGCTCGGCGCTTGCCCACGGCCGTGCCGCGCTCACGGCGGCGGAGTGACGGGCATGAGCTTCGCCGAAATCTGGTCCGTATATCTCTGGCCGCTTCTCGTCATCGTGGCGCAGAGCCTGCTGTTGATGGTGACGCTGCTCATCATCATCGCCTATTTGCTGCTGGCGGACCGGAAGATCTGGGCGGCGGTGCAGATCCGGCGCGGTCCCAACGTGGTTGGGCCCTTCGGCCTGCTGCAATCCTTCGCCGACCTGATCAAATTCGTGGTCAAGGAGCCGATCATCCCGGACGGCGCCAACAAGGGCGTGTTCCTGCTGGCGCCGCTGGTCACCACGGTGCTGGCGCTCGCGGCCTGGGCGGTGATCCCGGTCAACCTCGGCTGGGTGATCGCCGACATCAATGTCGGTATCCTCTACGTCTTCGCCATTTCCTCGCTCGGCGTCTACGGAATCATCATGGCCGGCTGGGCATCGAACTCGAAATATCCCTTCCTGGCGGCGTTGCGGTCCGCCGCGCAGATGGTGTCTTACGAGGTGTCCATCGGCTTCGTCATTATTACGGTGCTGCTCTGCGTCGGTTCATTGAATCTCACCGCGGTGGTGGAGGCTCAGAACGGTCCTTACGGCATGTTCAGTTGGTTCTGGCTGCCCCTTTTTCCGATGTTCATCATCTTCTTGATATCCGCCATGGCGGAGACCAACCGGCCGCCTTTCGATCTGGTGGAAGCGGAATCCGAACTCGTGGCCGGTTTCATGGTCGAATACAGCGCCGCGCCCTACATGCTGTTCATGCTGGGCGAATATATCGCCATCACCACGATGTGCGCGTTGGCGACCATTTTGTTCCTCGGCGGGTGGTTGTCGCCGATCCCATTCCCGCCCTTCACTTGGGTCCCGGGCATCGTCTGGTTCCTGCTGAAGGGCTTTTTCATCTTCTTTCTCTTCGCCATGGCGAAGGCGATGGTGCCGCGCTATCGCTACGATCAGCTGATGCGGATCGGCTGGAAGTTCTTCCTGCCGCTGTCGCTCGCCATGGTCGCCATCGTGGCGGCAGTGCTGCAATTCGGCGGGCTGGGGCCGAGGTAATCATGATGAAACTCGATCAAGCCGCTCGCACCATCTTCATGACGGAATTCGTATCCGCTTTCTTCCTGGCGATGCGCTATTTCTTCAAGCCGAAGCCCACCATCAACTATCCGTTCGAGAAGAATCCAATCTCACCGCGCTTCCGTGGCGAACACGTGCTGCGCCGCTATCCGAACGGCGAGGAACGCTGCATTGCCTGCAAGCTGTGCGAAGCGGTTTGCCCGGCGCAGGCCATCACCATCGAAGCCGGGCCGCGCCGCAACGACGGCACCCGGCGCGCCACGCGCTACGACATCGACATGGTGAAATGCATCTATTGCGGGCTCTGCCAGGAGGCTTGCCCGGTCGACGCCATCGTGGAAGGGCCGAATTTCGAATTCGCAACCGAGACGCGCGAGGAGCTCTATTACGACAAAGACCGGCTTCTGGCGAACGGCGACCGCTGGGAGCGCGAGATCGCCAAGAACATCGCGCTCGACGCGCCGTATCGGTGAGGAAGCCGGCTCAATGATCGCGCCGCTGTTCTTTTATCTCTTTGCCGGGCTGTGTGTGGCTTCGGGGTTCATGGTGATCGCATCCAGAAATCCGGTGCATTCCGTGCTGTTCCTCATCCTCGCCTTCGTTAACGCCGCTGGCCTGTTCGTGCTGCTGGGCGCCGAATTCATCGCCATGATCCTGGTGGTAGTCTATGTCGGCGCGGTAGCGGTGCTGTTCCTGTTCGTGGTGATGATGCTGGACGTCGACTTCACCGAGCTGCGCGAGGGCTTCCTGCAATACCTGCCCGTCGGCGCCGTCGTCGGCTGCATCTTTTTGGCGGAACTTCTTCTGGTACTGGGTGCCTGGAGCATCTCCCCGACGGTGCCGCAGAGCATCACCGCGCCGATTCCCACCGACGTCAGCAATACCATGGCGCTCGGCTTGGTGCTCTACACGCGCTACGTCTATTACTTCCAGATCGCCGGGCTCGTGCTGCTGGTGGCCATGATCGGCGCGATCGTCCTCACGCTGCAACATCGGCCGGCGGTCAAGCGCCAGATCGCGGCGCGGCAGAATGCGCGCAGCAAGGCCACCGCCATCGAGATCAAACAAGTGCGCTCGGGTCAAGGAATCGAGGAAGGCATCGAGGAGAAGGTGCCATGACCATCGGGCTCGGCCATTATCTCGCGGTTGCCGCCATCCTCTTCACGCTCGGCATCTTCGGCATTTTCCTCAACCGCAAGAACGTCATCATCATTCTGATGTCGATCGAGCTCATTCTACTCGCGGTCAATATCAACCTCGTGTCGTTTTCCGCTTTCCTCGGCGACCTGGTAGGGCAGGTCTTTGCGCTGCTGGTGCTGACGGTCGCCGCAGCGGAAGCCGCCATCGGGCTTGCCATTCTTGTCGTCTATTTCCGCAACCGCGGCTCCATCGCGGTGGAAGACATCAATCTGATGAAGGGCTGAGCGTTGGGACTGTTTCACGCGATCGTTTTCCTGCCGCTGATCGGCGCAATCCTTGCCGGCATGATTTCGCTTGCCGGCGCGCGCGCGCGACATCCGGGCGGCAGCGCGGCTGCAGGTTCGGAAGATCATGCCCTGGATCACGGGCCCCACGTGCACGAAGCGCTGCCCGAGCATCCGGGCGTCATCCATTCCCCGCACGACGAGCCGCATGAAGCCGGACCACCGGCGGCGGGCTCGCGGCTGTCGGAGATCATCACCACCGGGCTGTTGATCATCGCGGCGCTGCTCTCGTGGTACGCCTTCGTTGACGTTGGCTTTCAGGGGAATACCGCGCGCATCGCGGTCGTTAACTTCATCACCTCAGGCGATCTGAAAGTCGATTGGGCGCTGCGCATCGACAGCCTGACGGCGGTCATGCTGGTCGTGGTCACCACCATCTCCGCGCTCGTGCATCTGTATTCAATCGGCTATATGGCAGAAGACCCGCACCGGCCGCGCTTTTTCGCTTACCTCTCGCTTTTCACCTTCTTCATGCTGGCGCTGGTGACGGCCGACAACCTGGTCCAGCTGTTCTTCGGATGGGAAGGGGTGGGGCTCGCGAGCTACCTGCTGATTGGCTTCTGGTATCTGCGGCCATCGGCCAATGCCGCGGCGATCAAGGCCTTTATCGTCAACCGTGTCGGCGATTTCGGCTTCGCACTCGGCATCTTTGCGCTCTTCATGCTGGCCGGCTCGACCGACTTTGAGACCATCTTCGCTCAGGCCCCGTCGATCGCGGCTAAGACCGTGCATGTCTTCGGCCACGACTACAATGCGATGACGTTGATCTGCCTCGCGCTGTTCATGGGCGCTATGGGCAAGTCGGCGCAGCTTTTCCTGCATACCTGGCTGCCTGATGCGATGGAGGGCCCGACGCCGGTCTCCGCCTTGATCCATGCCGCCACCATGGTCACCGCCGGCGTGTTTATGGTGGCGCGGCTCTCGCCGCTGTTCGAGCTGTCGCCCGACGCCCAGACCTTCGTGATCTTCATCGGCGCGTCGACCGCCTTCTTTGCCGCGACCGTGGGCCTGGTGCAGAACGACTTCAAGCGCATCGTCGCTTATTCGACCTGCTCGCAGCTCGGCTACATGTTCGTCGCCATGGGCGCGGGTGCCTATTCGGTCGGCATGTTCCACCTGTTCACCCATGCCTTCTTCAAAGCGCTGCTTTTCCTCGGCTCCGGGTCGGTGATCATGGCCATGCATCACGAGCAGGACATTCGCCACATGGGCGGGCTGAAGGATCGCATTCCCTTCACTTATGCGATGATGGTGATCGGCACACTGGCGCTCACCGGGTTTCCGCTCACCGCCGGCTATTTCTCCAAGGATGCGATCATCGAGGCGGCCTATGTGGCGCATAACCCGATGGCGCTATACGCCTTCGTCTGCACCGTCGCCGCCGCGGCGATGACCTCGTTCTATTCCTGGCGGCTGATTTTCAAGACCTTCCACGGCGCGCCGCACGACCGTCATCACTACGAAGGCGCGCATGAAAGCCCGAAGGTCGTCCTCATCCCGCTTGCGCTGCTGGCGGTCGGTTCGATCTTCGCCGGCTATCCCTTCGTCGATATTTTCTCAGGCCAAGGCGTCGAGCAGTTTTTCCGCGAGGCGCTGAAATTCGCGCCCGAGAATAAGGTGCTGGAGGAAATGCACCACGTCCCTACCGCTATCGCCTTCCTGCCGACGGTGATGATGGCGCTCGGCTTCCTCGTTGCTTACCATTTCTACATCCGGCAGCCCCAGATTCCCCACCGGCTCGCGCAGCAGCACGACATGCTCTACCGCTTCCTCCTCAACAAGTGGTACTTCGACGAGGTTTATGACCTGATCTTTGTGCGGCCTGCGTTGTGGCTCGGCCGACTGCTCTGGAAGGGCGGAGACGGTTGGCTGATCGACGGCTTTGGGCCTGACGGCGTATCGGCCCGCGTGCTCGATGTCACGCGCAACGTGGTGCGGCTGCAGACCGGTTATCTCTATCATTATGCTTTCGCCATGCTCATTGGGGCGGCGGCTTTCATCACCTGGTTCATGTTCGTGGGAGCGCACTAAGTGACGATTCCAATTCTGTCGCTCACCACGTTCCTGCCGTTGGTTGGAGTCTTGGGGATTCTGGTGCTGCCGGGCGGTGGCGATGGCGCGCGCAACGCGCGCTGGTGGGCGCTGTGGACGACGCTGATCACGCTCGGCGCGTCCCTTTACATGCTCTGGCATTTCGATCCGAAGCTGGCGGAATTCCAATTCGTCGAGAAGCAGCCCTGGCTAGCCGCCGGGATCGGCTACCACATGGGCGTGGACGGCATCTCGCTGCCTTTCGTGATCCTCACCACAGCGCTGATGCCGCTCTGCATCATCGCGAGCTGGCGGCCGATCCAAACGCGCGTGCGCGAATATATGATCGCTTTCCTGGTGCTCGAGACTTTGATGATCGGCACCTTTTCGGCGCTCGATCTCGTGCTCTTCTATCTGTTCTTCGAGGGCGGCCTGATACCGATGTTCCTGATCATCGGCGTCTGGGGAGGGCAGCGCCGGGTCTATGCCAGCTTCAAATTCTTCCTCTATACGCTGCTCGGTTCGGTGCTGATGCTGCTCGCCATCATGGCGATGTATTGGGTCGCCGGCACCACCGACATCCCGACTTTGATGCGTACCGGCTTCTCGCCGACATTGCAGAAATTCGCCTGGTTCGCCTTCTTCGCTTCTTTCGCGGTGAAGATGCCGATGTGGCCGGTGCATACCTGGCTGCCCGACGCTCACGTCGAAGCGCCGACGGCGGGCTCGGTGATCCTGGCGGCGATCCTGCTGAAGATGGGCGGTTATGGTTTCCTGCGCTTCTCGCTGCCCATGTTCCCGCTCGCGTCGCAGGAATTCGCCATCATCATCTTTGTCCTCTCGGTGGTCGCTGTTATCTACACCTCGCTGGTAGCGCTGGCGCAAGAGGATATGAAGAAGCTGATCGCTTATTCCTCCGTCGCGCATATGGGTTTTGTCACCATGGGAATCTTCGCCGCCAATACCCAGGCCGTGGCTGGCGGCGTGTTCCAGATGGTGTCGCACGGCATCGTTTCCGCCGCGCTCTTCCTCTGCGTCGGCGTGGTTTATGACCGCATGCATACCCGGGAGATCGCGGCCTATGGCGGGCTGGTCAACCGCATGCCGCTTTACGCCGCGACCTTTTTGATATTCACGCTGGCCAATGTGGGCCTGCCCGGCACCTCCGGTTTTGTCGGCGAATTCCTCACCCTGCTCGGCACCTTCAAGGTCAACCCCTGGGTCGCGGGCCTCGCTACCCTGGGCGTGATCCTGTCGGCCGCTTACGCGCTGTGGCTGGCTCGCAAGGTCATTTTCGGCAAGCTGGAGCGCCCGGAGCTCGCCGGCATCAAGGACCTCGACTATCGCGAGATCATCTGTCTCGCCCCGCTGGTGATTGGCACGATCTTCTTTGGCCTCTATCCAAAGCCGCTGCTCGATCTCTCCGCCGCCTCGGTCGAGCAATTGGTTGAGAATTATCACCGCGTTCTCGAGACCGCGGGGAAAGCGGTGGCGCCATGAACATGATGTTGCCTGCCGAACTTCTGGCGCTGCAGCCGCTGTTGCCGGAGATCACGCTCGCGGTAGGCGGTATGTTGTTGCTGATGATCGGCGCCTTCGCCGGCGACCGGTCGACCGGTGCCGTCAATGCGCTCTCCGTCCTTCTTCTGATTGGCGTTGCAGCCCTGGTGGTGTGGCTGCCGGGCGATCAGCTCATGCTCTTCGACGGCAGCTTCGTGGTCGATCTGTTTGCGCGCTTCATGAAGGTGCTGGCGTTGGCCGGCTCCGCCATCGCGATCCTAATGTCACTCGACTACATGGCGGCGGCGGGCGAACGGCGGTTCGAATATGCGATCCTGGTTGTGTTCTCGACACTCGGGATGATGCTGCTGGTATCCGCAGGCGATCTGATCGCGCTCTATCTCGGCTTCGAGCTGATGAGCCTGTGTCTTTATGTGCTCGCCGCGTTCCAGCGCGACACCGTGCGGGCTTCTGAAGCTGGACTGAAATACTTCGTGCTCGGCGCGCTTTCGTCGGGAATGCTGCTTTACGGCTGTTCGCTAATCTACGGTTTCACCGGCACGGTCAACTTTGCCGGCATCGCGCAGGCCACCGGGCAGGGTGGGATCGGCCTAGTCTTCGGCCTGGTATTTCTGTTCGCCGGCCTTTGTTTTAAGGTCTCGGCGGTGCCCTTCCATATGTGGACGCCCGATGTATACGAAGGCGCGCCAACGCCGGTCACCACTTTCTTCGCCGCCTCGCCCAAGATTGCCGCCATCGCGATCTTTATCCGCGCCGCCATAGACGCCTTTCCCGGCATCGCCAGCCAGTGGCAGCAGATCATCGTTTTCGTCTCGCTCGCTTCCATGCTGCTCGGCGCCTTCGCCGCCATCGGCCAGCGCAACATCAAGCGGCTGATGGCCTATTCCTCGATCGGCCATATGGGCTTTGCGCTAATCGGGCTGGCGTCCGGGACGGCGGAAGGCGTGCAGGGCGTGCTGGTCTATATGGGCATCTACTTGGCCATGACGCTCGGTACCTTTGCCGCCATTCTGTCGATGCGGCGGGCCGAAGGACCGGTCGAACAGATCGCCGACCTCGCAGGCCTGGCGCGCACCAACCCGGGCATGGCTTTCTTCCTCGCCATGCTGCTGTTCTCGCTCGCCGGCATTCCGCCGCTCGCGGGTTTCTTCGCCAAATTCTATGTCTTCCTTGCCGCGATCCAGGCGGGCCTTTATATGCTCGCCGTGATCGGCGTGGTGGCGAGCGTCATTGGCGCCTATTATTATCTGCTGATCGTCAAGATCATGTATTTCGACGAGCCGGCAGCGGCATTCGTGCCGATGCCTGGTATGCTGCAGGCGGTGCTTGGCGCGAGCGGCTTGTTCAACATCCTGTTCTTCGTCTTTCCCGCGCCGTTGGTGGCGGCCGCCGCCGCCGCGGCCAAGTCTTTGTTCTAGGCAATGCAGCTTGATCCATCCGTTGCTGCTGCGGGTTTCCGACTGATCATTCACGACACCATCGGCTCCACCAATACCGAAGCCTGTGCGCTGGCGCGAGCAGGCGAGCGCGGCCCGCTCTGGATCATTGCCAGAGAGCAGACCGCCGGTCGCGGCCGCCGGGGCAACAGCTGGATATCTGAGCCCGGCAACCTCTACGCCAGCTTACTGCTTCCGGATATTTCACCGCACCGGGCCGGGGATCTGGCTTTTGTCGCCGGGCTTGCCGTGCATGACGCCGTCGGCGAGTTTGCGCGAAATATGGCCCTCCGTCTCACGCTGAAGTGGCCGAATGACGTGCAGGTGAGGAATGCAAAATTCGCCGGTATTCTGATCGAGGCAGAGAATTCCTGGGCGGTGGTCGGTGTCGGAATCAATTGCGCGCATCACCCGGCGCAAATGCCGAATGTGACGGACCTGAAATCGTCTGGCATCGCGGTTTCGCTGGAGCAGCTGTTTGCGGCCTTGTCCAGACATATGCTGATCCGGCTGCAGCAATGGGAAATGGGTAAGGGCTTTGCGGCAATCCGCGAGGACTGGCTAGGCGCATGTTCCGGAGTCGGGCATTCCCTTCTGGTGCGTTTGCCGACGCAAGAATTGACCGGCCGGTTTGAGAATATCGACGATCGGGGTCACCTCATGCTTCGTCTGCGCGACGGGCGCCTCGAAACCATTGCGGCGGGCGAAGTGTTTGGACTTGGACAGAGCGGCCAAAGGGAGATGGCGCGGTAACGATCATGGCCGACCGGACAGAAGAACTTGTTTTTGCTCCGCTCGGCGGCGTCGGCGAGATCGGCATGAACCTGTCCATTTATGGGCTGGGTGACGAGCGCCGTCGCACTTGGCTCGCGGTCGACTGTGGCGTTGGTTTTGCCTCCGAGGAGCATGTGCCCGGGGTCGATCTTGTGCTGCCCGATATCCGCTTTCTGGTGGAAGAGCGCAAAAATCTCGTCGGTCTCGTCATTACGCACGGACACGAGGATCATATCGGCGCCATCATCGATCTGTGGCCACGGCTCAAGGTGCCGATCTATGCGACGCCATTCACGGCCGCCTTGCTGGAAGCCAAGCGGCAGGGCGAGCCGGGCGCGCCGGAAATTCCCGTCACCATTGTTCCGGCGGGCGGTCGCATCACCCTCGGGCCGTTCGATGTTGAATACGTCGCGGTCGCGCATTCAATCCCGGAATCCCATGCGCTGATCATACGCACAGCTTCGGGCACCATCCTGCATACCGGCGACTGGAAGATCGACGCCACGCCGGTGGTCGGTCCGCCGACGGACGAAGCAAAGCTCAGGGCCATCGGCGCCGAAGGCGTACTAGCGCTCATTGGCGACTCCACCAATGCCGTACGGGAAGGGCGCTCGCCATCGGAAACCGATGTCCGGAAATCCCTTGCCGAATTGATCAGGAACGCGCCCGCGCGTGTCGCGGTCACAACTTTTGCCTCCAATGTGTCACGCCTGCGCAGTGTGGCCGATGCCGCGCGTGCCTGCGGCCGCGAGGTGGTAGTCGTTGGCCGCGCGATGGAACGCATTGTGCAGGTCGCACGCGAGACGGGATATTTCGAGGATGTGCAGCCCTTCCGCAGCCTCGATACCTACGGCTATCTGCCAGCCGACAAGGTGGTGGCGCTTTGCACCGGCAGTCAGGGCGAGCCGCGCTCCGCGCTCTCCCGCATTGCGCGCGATGATCATCCGGAAGTTACCTTCAATCGCGGCGACCGCGTGATCTTTTCCTCACGCGCCATTCCCGGCAATGAGAAGGCGGTCGCCGGCGTGATCAACGGGCTGATCGTGCGCGGCGTGGAGGTGATCACCGACCGCACCCATCTGGTCCACGTCTCGGGCCATCCGCGCCAAGCCGAGCTCGAGGACATGCTGCGCTGGGTGCGGCCGCAGATCGTGCTGCCGGTACACGGCGAGGCGCTGCACATGGAGGAGCATGCCGCTCTGGCGCGGCGTGTGGGCGTACCGAAAGTTGCGACCTGTCTGGA
>JAXDOO010000222.1:0-3959 GCA_034668865.1 Alphaproteobacteria bacterium | reverse complement strand
CCGATGGCGGTGCCGTCCTTCGGCGCCACCTGCGCCAGATAAGCCGCGGCCTTGGCGGAGCCGGCGCCGGGCAGGTTCTTCACCACGATGGTCGGATTGCCGGGAATGTATTTCGGCAGATGCTTGGCGATGCTGCGGGAATAGATGTCATAACCCCCGCCCACGTCGGCGCCGACCGTCCATTCGATGGTCTTGCCGGCGAAATAATCGGCGGCGGAAGCGGGCAGGGGCTCGGCGGCAAAAGCGGCCGCAAGCAAAGCAAAGGGCAGGGTTTTCGGCATCAAATCCTCCAAAAGCGCCTGACGACGGGCGGTTGGGCAGGGATTGTGCCGAGACGCTCGGCTTTGGCAAGCCGGAACCGGGCAGGCGGGTCGCATGGCCGCAGTTTGCACTGCAGCAAGGAATCGCTGGCGAATAGCTGCCTTGCCCTAGCCTTCCTTGTCTTCGCCGCCGCATCGCGCGATGTAGGGCCCCGCATGACTTCCGCCAAATCCTCCTCCGCCAAAAAGCGCAAGCGCGCGCCTTCTGTCTCCGCCCATAGTCACTGGGCCGGGCACAAGCCGCTCTCGCATGCGGAAATCCGGCGCATCGTTTTCGGCATCATGCTGGCGATGTTTCTGGGCGCACTCGACCAGACCATCGTGGCGACCGCGATGCCGACCATCGGGCGCAATTTCGGCGCGCTCGAGCATCTGTCCTGGATCGTCACCGCCTACCTGCTCACCTCCACCGCGGTGACCCCGCTCTACGGCAAGCTTTCCGACATGTATGGCCGGCGGGCGATGATGCTGATCGCCATCACGGTGTTCATGGCGGGCTCGCTTGCCTGTGCGCTCGCGCCCAACATGCTGATGCTGATTTTGGGGCGCGGCCTGCAGGGGCTCGGGGCCGGCGGGCTGCTGCCGCTGGCGCAGACCGTCGTCGGCGACATCGTGCTGCCGAAAGAGCGCGGGCGCTACCAGGCCTATCTCAGCTTCATGTGGATGACCGCGGCGATTTCCGGCCCGCTGCTGGGCGGCTTCCTCTCGCAATATTTCCACTGGTCGCTGATTTTCTGGATCAACATTCCGCTCGGCCTGCTCGCTTTCTGGATGAGCAACGCCGCGCTCAAGAACCTGCCGAGCGTGACACGCCCGCATAAGCTCGACGTGATCGGCAGCCTGCTGATGATGGCGGCCGCGGTGTCGCTGCTGCTGGCGCTGACTTCCGGGGGCGTGCGCTTTCCCTGGAACTCGGCGCCGATCATCGGGCTGTTGGCAGCATCGGCACTGCTCTGGTCGCTGTTCGTGCTGCGGCTGCGCAGCGCGCCGGAGCCGTTCCTGCCGCTTTCGATTTTGTCGAATCAGGTGGTGCGCATGGGAACGCTGCTGTCGGCGTTCAACATCAGCTGCCTGATCGGGCTGACCATCTTCGTGCCGCTCTATTTCGATCTGGTGATGGGATTGTCGTCGAGCCTTTCCGGCCTGGCGCTGATCCCGCTGATGGTCCTCTCGAACTTCGGCGCTTTGGTTGCCGGCCGTGGTCTGGGCTATTTCCACCACTACAAGCGCGTGCCGCTGGTGGGGCTGAGCCTTTCGGTGCTCGCGCTGATCTCGCTCGCGGTCGATCCGCAGCAATCTTTGACGCTGGTCTTGATCCATCTCGGCGTCGTCGGTGCCGGAATTGGTACGGTTTATCCGGTCGCCACGGTGGCGGTGCAGAACGCGGTGCAGCGCCATCAGCTCGGCATCGCCACCGGCAGCATGAATTTCTTCCGCGCGCTGTTTTCCGCCATCATCGTCGCAGGCCTGGGCGCGATCATCCTCGGCGGCATCAATCTGAAAGCCGGCGGCGGCGCGCTGTTCGATCTGCTGCAAGGCACAGCCGGCGCCGCCGAGGTCGCGCTGGTATTCCGCTGGGTGTTTGCCGCCTCGGCGGCCACGCTGGGCGCCGCCTTGCTCTGCCTCATTCGGATGGAAGAGCGCCCGCTGCCGGGCCGCGCCGATATTCCGGTCGCCGCCGCCGCCCCGCCGGCGGCTGCCGCGGAGTAGGCTTCTCCGCTCCCGAACTGTTATTTCCCGCCGCGCGCAACCCCGTTATAGTGAGCGCAACGCGACACAATTTGTGGGAGGAAACGATGGCTGAAGCGGTACAAGAAAATCCGACGGAACTGCGCGGCGAGGCGAAAAAAGAAGCCTTCCACCAGGAAGCCGAGTCGAAGATCGAAAAATTCGTCTTCGCCCGGCCCGATGTCGTTATTCCGGCCAACGAGAAGATCCACGTCAAGCTTGCCGGCACCGACAGCTGCCGTGCCTCGGTGCAGATCCTCAACAAGGGTGGCGACAACAACCTGCATTATCATCCCAACATGGACCTGATTTACATGGTCCTGCAGGGCAGGATCGAATTCTACGGTCCGGGCGACAAATCCCTCGGGATCTTCGGCAAATATGAAGGCCTCAAGCTGCCGGAGAATTCCCGCTATTGGTTCCGCAGCGTCGGTGACGAAGAAGCGCATCTGCTGCAGATCGCCGGCTATCCGCGCGGCGCCAAGGCTTCCAAACGCATCCCGGTCGAAGCGGCCAAGCGGGGAGCGAGCCTCTGGATCGGCATGACGGAAGAAGAACTGCGCATCCGCAGCGAAAACAATCAGCACGGATAGGACGCGCTGCTGATATGGGACAAAAAAACGCCACCCGGCAAGAAACCGGGCGGCGTAATCGTTTTGGGATCTGCCGGTAGTTACCGGATGATCTCGATCACCCGGCGCTGCACCGGATCCACGACGAACACGTCGTCATCCTGCCGGAAGTAGCGATAGGTCCGAACCACCGGCACCTCCGTCACGATCTCGGCCGGAAATTCCTCCAGCTCGATGGTGGCGGGCACTTCCTGCTCCACGACGATGCGCGAGGCGCTGGAGCCGGTCGTCGCCGTGCTGCGCAGGCTCGATGCGCGGCTGCGAATGACCTCACGGTTCTGGTCGGTGAAGCTCGCCCGGTTGCTCGCCGGGGCTTGTGCCCGGGCGGTACCGCCGGCCGGAAGCACGGCCACAACAGTTTTCCGCCTCGGCTCAACGATCACGATCTGATCACTGGTCACGAAGTAGTTGTAGCCGCGAAATTGCGGAACGACCTCCACAATGCTTGTCGGCAGAGTGTGCAGCACGACAGTTCTCGGGACAACCACGCCGGTCGCGATCCGGAAGTTGACGTTCACAGGCCGTACATTGACGCTGCTGATAGCCGACGCGATCCTGGTGCGTTGGGTCTCGTTGATGTCAACGTTGAGCGACGTCGAGGCGCGGTCCCTCTGCGACCGGGAGTTCTGCGCGTCCTGTCGCCGATCCTGACGCTGCATGTCCTGTTGCGACTGTCTTCGGTCCGCCTGACCGCTTTGCGGCTGGTTCCGATCCGTGGCCGAACGCTGCTGTTGCTGATCGCGAGGCGCCTGAGCCTTGTTCCTGTCTGCAGCGGGATCGCGCTGGTTTTGGGCCTGCCCGCGCTGCCGCTGATCGGCGGCAGGCGATTGGGCCTGACCGGAGGGCGCCGGCGCTTGCGAGCTAGCCGCGGGCGCACCGGAGGAAGGCTGCTGTTGGTTCTGCGCCTGTCCGCGTTGCGTCTGGTCGGCGGCAGGGGATTGTGCCTGACCGGAAGGCGCCGGTGCCTGCGCGCTGGACCCGGGAGCACCCGAGGAAGGCTGCTGTTGGTTCTGTGCCCGTCCGCTCTGGTCCTGGTTGGAAGGCGCCTGTGCGCTGGGCGAGGGAGAGCCCGTTGCAGGCCGCTGCTGGGCCTGGCCGATCTGGTTCATCTGCTGCTGGTTTGACTGTTGACGATCCTGCGATTGAGCCGCCGGTGCCGCGGTACTGGATGGCGCGGCCTTTTGCCTGTTGAGCTGGTCCTGGTCGGTTGTGGATTGCGCGAAGGCAGGTGCCGCAAGGCACAGCCCGACCGCGCTGGAAATTAACAATAATCGCTTCA
>JAXDOO010000221.1:0-4703 GCA_034668865.1 Alphaproteobacteria bacterium | reverse complement strand
CGCCCGATCTCGCAATTCTCGATATCAAGATGCCGCGCATGGATGGCATGGAGACGCTGCGCCGACTGCGGCAGAAGTCCGACATGCCGGTGATCTTCCTTACCTCGAAGGATGAGGAGATCGATGAATTGTTCGGCCTGAAGATGGGCGCCGACGATTTCATCCGCAAACCTTTCTCGCAACGGCTGCTGGTGGAGCGCGTGAAAGCCGTGCTTCGCCGCGGCTCGCCGAAGGATGCGGCCGCGCCGAAGGAAACAGACGCCAAGGCCCTGGAGCGCGGTCAGCTGCGCATGGATCCGGAGCGGCACACCTGCACCTGGAAGAATGAACCGGTCACGCTCACCGTCACCGAATTCCTTATTCTGCAGGCGCTGGCGACCCGGCCCGGCGTGGTGAAGAGCCGCAATGCGCTGATGGACGCGGCTTACGACGATCAGGTTTACGTCGACGACCGCACGATCGACAGCCATATCAAGCGGCTGCGTAAGAAGTTCAAAGCGGTCGACGACGACTTTGACATGATCGAGACGCTCTACGGGGTCGGGTATCGTTTCAAAGAGACCTGACGCCGCCCGTCCTTGGGCCTGACGGATGGGGCCGGCTGTTCTACAATGCCGGACACCATGGCGGCAGAATGAACCGGCAGGCTTGAACCACGTGCTCGATCGGACGACCCAGACTGCCGGCACCGAGGCCGAGACCGACGGCACGGAGGAGGCTATCCGCTCCGAGCCGCGGGGCCTTGCATGGCTGCGCCGCAGCTGGCAATTCTTCATCGCTCTCACGTTCTCCAGCCTGAACCGGCGCATCGTCTCGCTCAACGTCCTCGGGCTGCTCGCGCTGGTCATCGGCATTCTCTATCTCTCGCAGTTCCGCGCCGGCCTGATCGACGCACGCATCCAAAGCCTGCTGGTCCAGGGCGAGATCATGTCAGGCGCCATCGCCGCCTCGGCGACCGCCGATATTGATTCGGTGCAGATCGATCCCGACCGGCTGCTCGAATTGCGCGCGGGCGAAAGCTACGGTCCGACGGACGAGGCGTTGTCCGGCCTGGAATTCCCGATCAATCCGGAACGGGTCGGCCCGCTGCTACAGCGGCTGGTCTCTCCCACCAGGACGCGCGCGCGGATCTACGACCGCGATGGCGGCCTCATTCTCGACAGCCGTAACCTCGACCGCCGCGGCGATGTGCTGCGCTTTGATCTGCCATCCCCGACCGCGGAAAAGCCTGGGATGATCGAGCGCAGCTTGGCCGCCATTCGCGCTTGGCTCGGCCGCGGTGATCTGCCGCTTTACCGTGAGCTCGGCCCCGAAAACGGGATGGGGTATCAGGAAGTGGCGCTCGCGCTGACCGGGCAGAAAGCCAGCATGGTGCGTGTCAACGATCGCGGCGAGGTCATTGTGTCGGTAGCGGTGCCGGTACAGCGCTTCCGCGCTGTGCGGGGCGCGCTGATGCTGTCGACGCAAGGCGCCGACATCGACGGCATGGTTGCGGCCGAACGTCTGCAGATCGTCAAGGTCTTCCTGATCCTGCTCGGGGTAATGGTGGTGCTGTCGAACGTGCTCGCCGCCACCATCGCGGGCCCGGTGCGGCGCCTGGCGGAAGCCGCTGAGCTCGTGCGCCGGCGGATCCGCTCGCGCGTGGAGATTCCAGATTTCACGCGCCGACGTGATGAGATCGGGCATCTTTCGGGTGCGATCCGCGACATGACGAACGCGCTTTACCGCCGCATCGACGCGATCGAGAGCTTTGCCGCCGACGTAGCACATGAATTGAAGAACCCGCTCACCTCACTTCGCTCCGCGGTGGAGACCCTGCCGCGTGCCAAGACAGAGGAAAGCCGTGGACGGCTGCTCGCCGTGATCGAGCATGACGTCAAACGGCTCGACCGGCTGATTTCCGACATTGCCGATGCCAGCCGGCTCGACGCCGAATTGCAGCGGCAGGAATCCGCGCCGGTGGACTTGGCCAAGCTGCTGAAGACGCTGATTGCGGTGGCTAACGAGGTGAAGCAGGAGAATGTCAGCGTCGCGCTCACGTTCGAAGGCGGCCGTCCGCAATCCTTCAAGGTGCCGGGACACGACTCCCGCCTCGGTCAGGTGATCGGCAATCTGATCGACAACGCGCGCTCTTTCTCACCGCCGGGCGGGGCGGTGCGCGTCACCTGCCGGCGGCTGAAAAACGAAGTCGAGATCGTGGTCGACGACGACGGCCCGGGCCTGCGTGTGGACGCGCTGGATCGCATCTTCGAGCGTTTTTATACCGACCGTCCGCACCAGGGGTTCGGGCAGAATTCCGGCCTCGGCCTTTCCATCTGCAAACAAATCGTTGAGGCGCATGGCGGAGGTATATGGGCGGAGAACCGCATGCGTAGGAGCGGCGCTGGCGAGGAGGAAGTGCTTGGGGCGCGCTTTGTCGTTCGCCTCCCGGCGACGTGATGAACGCACCTACGCGCGCTTCTTTTCACCTCTCCCATAGGGAGAGGCCGGCGCACGCAGTGCGCCGGGTGAGGGGTTACAGCCTCTCGATGGGTCCGAACCCCCTCACCCCAACCCTCTCCCATCCGAAGTCGGATTTATCCAACTTCGGCACTTGATAGTGCTGAACTCGGGTAAACCCGAATTCACTGGGGAGAGGGAGAACCAACCGCCATGCCTGATCGCTCCCCCTCCATCCACGCCTGCGCCGTGCTGGTCGGCGCGAAGGCGGTGCTGATCCGCGGTCCCTCCGGATCCGGCAAATCACAACTGGCGCTCGCACTCCTGCAAGCAGCACAAGCGGGGCGCCTGCCTTTTGTCCGCCTTGTCGCCGACGACCGTGCGCATGTGGAAGCGGTGAATGGACGCCTGCTGGTGCGGCCCGCCTCAGCGCTGAAAGGGCTTTTGGAGCTGCGGGGCAGCGGCATTCGAACACTCGAAGCCGAGCCAGTCGCGGTGATCGGCTGCGTCGTCGACTTGGCGGCGGAAGACGCTACCCGCCTGCCGGAAAGGCATGCCCAGGAGGCTGTGATCGAAGGTATTCGCCTGCCGCGGCTTGCTGTCGCATCCGGCCAGGAAGCCCTTCCCTTGGTTTTGGCCCTGCTCCACACCCTCGGGAGGGAGTGGTCCCGAGGCAGTCCAGCCCCCTGAGCGGAAGCAAAAAAGTAACTATATGGGGCCTAGGCTCCTTATTCGGAGTATTGGGGCAACAGGTATTTGCCCCTATATACCGCAATGCAATATTTCCCCGAATTGCCAGGAAAGACCCTTGCGCTCAGGCTTCGGATAGGAATGAATGCGCGACTTTCGTGCACTGCACCCAGCATGTGCACGTGGACCGGTGTTTGATGATCGGCGTTGTCCTCGTCACCCATGGCAAATTGGCCGCGGAGTTCCGCTCGGCGCTCGAGCATGTCGTCGGCCCGCAACGGCAGATCGAGGCCGTGACGATCGGTCCCGAGGACGACATCGAGCATTGTCGCAACGACATCATCGAGGCGGTGAAGAAGGTCGACAGCGGGGAAGGCGTCGCTATCCTCACAGACATGTTCGGAGGAACGCCCTCCAACCTCGCCATTTCTGTGATGAGCCGGCCTAAAGTCGAGGTGCTGGCGGGCATCAACTTGCCGATGCTGATCAAACTGGCGAAAGTGCGCGAGACCTGCGGCCTGCCGGATGCGGTCGCCGCGGCGCAGGAAGCTGGCCGCAAATACTGCACGATCGCCAGCCGGGTCCTCAGCGGGAAATGAGAGACGGCGCGCTAGGCGACGGCGATACCTCGCAGCCGCGCGAAGGTGTCATCCGCCGGGTGCTCGAGATCGTCAACAAAAAGGGGCTGCACGCCCGCGCCTCCGCGAAATTCGTGCAAACCGTGGAAAAATTCGATGCCGAAGTCACCGTCACCCGCGGCGGCGAAACCGTCGGCGGGACCTCCATTATGGGCCTGATGATGCTCTCTGCCGCCACTGGCACGGAGATCACCGTGGAAGCCAGCGGCAAGCAGGCCGCGGACGTGATGGACGCGATCACCGAGCTGGTTGCGAGCGGGTTCGGGGAAGAGGATTGAGCCTCGTTCTTCTCCTGTGGGAGAGTGGCAAGCGAAAACGAGGGCCAATGAAGGCATTGCACTCGAGCCCTTGCCCGAGCCTCTCGGGCGGACGGGAGAAGCGCATATAAAGAAATCTTTATATGGTTATTGCCGCCCGCCGCTGGGCCTGCTATAGCCTTGGCAGCCGCGCCGGGCCCGTCCCTGCGCTCCTTCCAATGATCTTTGTGCAAGGACAGTCATGACCGCCGCCAGTAACGCCGCGAAGAGTACCGCCCGCGCCGCCGCCACCGACTATGTCGTCAAGGACATCGGTCTCGCCGACTGGGGTCGCAAGGAAATCGCCATTGCCGAGACCGAGATGCCCGGCCTGATGGCGACGCGGGAAGAATTCGGCCCAACCCAGCCGTTGCGCGGCGCGCGCATCGCCGGCTCGCTGCACATGACGATCCAGACCGCGGTGCTGATCGAGACGCTGAAGGCGCTCGGCGCCGATGTGCGCTGGGCCTCCTGCAACATCTATTCGACCCAGGACCATGCCGCGGCCGCCATTGCCGCCGGCGGCACCCCGGTCTTCGCGGTCAAGGGCGAGAGCCTGAAGGACTACTGGGATTACACCCACCGAATTTTCGAATGGGCCGACGGCGGCACCCCCAACATGATCCTGGATGACGGCGGC
>JAXDOO010000220.1:0-4383 GCA_034668865.1 Alphaproteobacteria bacterium | reverse complement strand
CGAGCCGCTTGATGCGCTTGTTCTTCGCGCCGGTCTCGTCGACGAAAACCACGCGGCTGTCGAAATAGCCTTGTTCGCCGGTGATGCGGGTATAGATCGCATCGGAAATGATATGGGCAACGCGCCGGGTATTCTCGGCGGTGGTGTTGTATTGCTGGCCGGTGAGCTGCTGGCCAGCGAACACGTCCCACAGCCGGAAGTCGGCCTTCACGCGTGCCGCCTCGCGGCGCACGCGGCCGGTGACCAACGCCTGGGCATTGATGACGCGCCAGCTTTCGAACTGTGGCACCGCGTCGACATTGGTTATCTTCTCGATGTAGGCGGCAGGATCGATCGGCGCAAAGAGCCCGCTGCGCCGCAGGTTATTGGTGATGATCTGAGTGATCTCGGTGGCGACGGCGGTGTCGTCGGGCGTGACCGGAAGCATCGGCGGAATCGCAATCGGAATCGGCTGGACGTTGCCCTGATTGACGTCGATGCGAACGGCGGCTCTAGCAACGCGTGGCGCCAGACCGCTCATGGTGGCGGCGGACGCGCTGGCGCCCAACAGGAGCAGGCGCCGGCGGTCAATTTTCAGCGGCGCAGAACGGGCGCGCATAATGGCGGGGGGCTTCTTGCGGTCGATCACGTCACATTCTCGCGAACCAGCTCGTGTCAAATGCAACAGTGACATCCTTCCAGTTCTCGTATTTGGCTACCGGCAAGAAGCTGTAAGGAGCACATTTTCGAATCGCCGTGATCGCGCTTTCTGCAACGCTACGGGCCAGTGGGTTGGCAATCGGCGTTTCCACGGTTGGATTTACTTCGAGCGACCCGTCCCTGCGAAGCTGCATCCGGACGTCGATCACCATCCTGCCGGTATCGTTGCCGGCCGGCATTGCCCAACACTGAGTGATGCGGGCCTTTAAGGCATCCAACTCGTTCTGCGAAAGCTGGGGGGCATCGCCCCTTGGCGCGCCAAGCGACGCCGTCGTGTTGAAAGCGGCACCGGCTGCCGCCAGCCGCGTCGGATCGCGCTTGTCGAGCAGCGCCGCGACCTTGCGGGGATCAAACTTTGGCGGCTGTGGCTCGGGTTTCTTCACAGGCTGCGGCTTGGCCTCGGCCTTCTTTTCCGGCTTCTTTGCGTCGTCCTTCTTCAGCGCTTCGGCGATCGGGTCGACTTTCTGATCCGGTTCTTTCTTGTCGGCTGCCTTGGTTTCGGTCTTCGGCTCCGGCGGCGCCGCAGCAGGTTTCGGATCGGGCTCTTTCGGCTTCGGCTCGGGCGTGGTTTCGGAAGTAGTCGCGGCGACTTCCTTTTTCTCCACCACCTTGGCGTTGAGGTCCTCGACCGGCTTGGCCTCCGCGACCTTCTCCACCAATGGCTTCGGCTGTGGCTGCGGCGGAGCCTTTTCGGCACCCGCAGTCATTTTGGAGAATTCGTCGGCGGAAATGATGTCTACCGGCATCGTATCGAGCGGCCTGGTTTCAAGCGGCCGCGCGAAGGAGACAAGCGCCCATACCAGCACGACGCCGTGCCCGATGAGCGATATCGTCATCCCCCCCTTCATTCGCATCACGACCCCTGCTCGACCTCTGTGACCAGCGCAACTCGGCGGAACCCGGCAGAGGATAACCGCCCCATCACCCGCATCACAGTGCCGTAATCCACTTTGCGGTCCCCGCGCACATAGATGCGCTCGTCCATGCCGCCGCGGCTTTCCGTGATGGCCTTCAACTTGGGCACCAGCTCGTCCACCGGAATTTTGCTATCTTGCAGAAACACTTCCCCCTGCAGATTGACCGAAACAGTCAGCGGCTGCTTGTCCTGATCCAGGCTTTTAGCCTGGGATTGCGGCAAGTCGATGGGCACCCCCACGGTCAAAAGCGGGGCCGAAACCATGAAGATAATCAGCAGCACCAGCATCACGTCCACCATGGGGGTGACGTTGATCTCGCTCATGATTCCATGACGGCGGCGGCGCCGATGGCCGCTGGTCGCAATGCCGTTCATTGCCATCGGATGGCCCTCACCCGCGTTCGTCGATCTGCCGCGACAGGATGGCGGCAAACTCGTCGGCAAAGCCCTCCAGGCGCTGCGCCTGTTTGTTCACTTCGGAAGAAAACTTGTTGTAGAAAATGGTCGCCGGGATGGCGGCAACAAGGCCGATCGCGGTCGCGAACAGCGCCTCGGCGATGCCGGGCGCCACTACCGCCAGCGAGGTATTCTTCGAAGCGGCGATCGACTGAAAGCTGTTCATGATGCCCCAGACCGTGCCGAACAGGCCGACGAAGGGACCGGCCGAGCCCACGGTCGCCAGCACCAGCAGCCGGCGCTCCATGCGCTCGATCTCGCGTGCGATCGTCACGTCCATCACCTTTTCGATCCGCAGCTGCAGACCGGTGAAGGCTTTATGCGGAGACTCGAAGCTGCGCTTCCATTCCCGCATGGCCGCGACAAAAAGCGCCGCCATGGAATGCGTCGGTTTGGAAGCAACGGAACGGTAAAGTTCCTCCAGCGACTGGCCAGACCAAAAGGCCTGTTCAAACCGGTCGGTGGCCCGCTTGGTCCGGGCAAACAGCAGCACTTTGTCGATCGCGATGGCCCAGACCCAAACCGAGCAGATCATCAGCCCGATCATGACCGTCTTCACGACCCAATGCGCTTGCCAGAACAGCGTGAACAGAGACAGGTCGGATGTAGTGAGCGGCAAGGCCGACTGCGCAATGTCGGCAGGATTCATGAACTCGTCCTTTCGGCTAGCTACCGGTTACCTCGGTCGCGCCCCGGCCGGCAGATGGGGGCCTCGCTCCAAATGGCGGAACGGCGGCATGGCAGCCGCCTTTACGCCAAAGCACGCAGCATGTCGCGAAGATCAAAACGTCCACCACCGGCGGCACAGGAAATCCCGCCAAAGGTGTCCAAACTAGGGCCTCAACCCCTCTGGATTCGCTTACGCCATCACCGGTCCACTTCGCCGGATCATGCGCTCTAAACAACGGCATCCATGGTTAAGGAAGGGTTATCGGACGGGCCGGCGCGTCAGAAAGAAAAAGCCCCGTCTCCGAAGGGACGGGGCTTTTCGGGCGAGCCAGATTTAGCTCTGCGGTTGCGGCGGGGCGTCCCCAGGACGATTGCGCCGGTCGGCCATGAACTGGTCGAACTCGGCCTTGTCCTTGGCCATGCGCAGGCGCTCGAGGAATTCCCGAAATTCACGCTGCTCGTCCTCGAGCCGGCGCAAGGTTTCAGCGCGATATTCGTCAAAGGCGCGGTTCCCGCTGGAGGGTTGCCACGGCGTGCCCATGTAGTTTCCAGTCTGGCGCCAATTGAAGCCTCGGATATTGCCGCAACCCATGCGTCTGCTCCATATCGAGTAGGCAAGGGTCGCCAGACCGAGCGGCCACCAGACAATGAACCCCAGGATGATCAGCGCTATCCAGGCGGGCTTACCCATTTCATCGAGTTTTGCGGCTACGGTGGTCATCGGACCCTCACGTGTGAATGTAAATAACATTTACATAGCTAGCCTTGACCCTATCGGCTGTCAATATGGCCCCGGCAAAAAATTTTGCTCAACTCTTGCTGGTCCCGCCGTCAAGAAAACCCAGGCCCCGCAGATAGACCAGCACTCCAGCTTCCAGCAGCTCTTCCGGAGACATCGGAAGGCTGCGGCGCGCCGCATCCCCTCTGCCGAAGAGCGATGCAACACCGTGTGAGAGCGCCCAGATATGCAGGCTCACCATCAAGACCGGCGGCCGGTTCGGCCCGGGCATGGTGCCGAGCAATTTTTCCGTGGCCGTGCGCAGCATACCAAAGGCGCGATCGCCCGCTTGCCTGAGTTCGGCATTGGCTTCGTGCGGAACTCCCGCTTCGAACATGGCGGAGTAATAGGCCGGCTCGCTGCGCGCAAAGGCGAGGTAAGCCTTGCCCAGCCGGTCGAAAGCGGTGAACGCATCCGGACGCCCCTCATCCCAACTCTTCGCCAGCGCCGTTGCAAACAACTCGAAGCCGCGGCGCGCGACATCGGCCATCAGCTCATCGCGATCGCGAAAATGTCGGTAGGGAGCCGCCGGACTGACGCCCGCCCAGCGCGCCGCTTCGGCAAAGGTGAACCCCGCGGGACCTTTTTGAGCGATCAGCTCAAGCGCCGCGCGGATCAGGGCCTCCTTTAAATTTCCGTGGTGATAGCCCCGGGATCCCCTGTCGCCATGTTTGGACCAGCTCATGTGAAGAGTTCTTACATGACTCGCTGGCAAGCGTCGACCAGCGCCGTCACTGATGCCGGTCGCGGCTTCCGCGCATGGCCAGCCGCAGCGGCTTCGGGATCGGCCTGGCGTGCCCGCCGGAAACGAAGGCAACCCGCACGGCGGCCTCCACCAGCACCCCGCCTTCGCGTGTGACCTGCT
>JAXDOO010000219.1:0-20690 GCA_034668865.1 Alphaproteobacteria bacterium | reverse complement strand
GGGCACGCGCTCACGGCGCTACTCCATGCTGGTGGACGACGGCGTGGTGAAGAAGATCAATGTCGATGAGCCGGGTAAATTCGAGGTGTCGGGCGGCGACGCCTTGGCGAAGCAGATTTAATGAGGCGTTCGGGCGCGCGCCGAAAGGCGCGAGTCCGGAATCCATAAAACACAGACCGGGGATTGTGGATTGCGACAGCCACGCAGCCTGTCATCAGACGGCGCGAAGGCCGATCCGTTGGCGGCGTACGGAATGACGGCTCAGGGTTTCGCGCCGTCCAGCGCCCCTATAGCGCCGGCGCGGATTGCCACAATGGCGTCGCGCGCCAGTTGGTCCGCGCGCTCGTTCATGGTGTGGCCGGCGTGTCCCTTTACCCAGTGCCAGTGCACCTGGTGATGCTTCAGCGCCTCATCGAGCCGTTGCCAAAGATCGATATTCTTGACCGGCTTCTTGTCAGACGTGCGCCAGCCATTCTTTTTCCAGCTCTTGATCCAGGTCATGATGCCGTTACGCAGATACTGGCTGTCGGTATGCAGGTCCACAATGCAGGGAAATTTCAGCGCTTCCAGCGCCGAAATCGCCGCCATCAGTTCCATGCGGTTGTTGGTGGTGAGTTCCTCGCCGCCCTTCAGCTCCTTTTCGCGATCGCCGAAGGTGAGCACCGCGCCCCAGCCGCCAGGCCCCGGATTCCCAGAGCAGGCGCCGTCCGTGTAGATGCTGACGCGCTGATTCCCACTTTTCGGGATCATGCGTCGATCCCATAATCACGCACGCTCTTCGCCGCCTGGTGGAAGCGGAGCTTGCGGAAGTATTCCTGCGGGTCCTTCGGGCGCAGCAGTGCGCCAGGCGGCACGTCGAGCCAGACCTCCAGCCGCGTAAGCAGAAAACGCAGCGCAGCTCCGCGGCAAAGAATCGGCAGCGCCTGTTTTTCCGCGGCGGAAAGCGCCCGCGTCTTCATGTAGCTCTGCAGCAGGCCGCGGCCTTTGGTGACGTTGTAGGAATGGTCGGGCTCGAAGCACCAGGCGTTGAGGCAGACCGCGACGTCATAGGCCAGTATATCGGTGCAGGCGAAGTAAAAATCGATCAGCCCAGACAGCTTGTCGCCGAGAAAGAAAACGTTGTCGGGAAACAGGTCCGCGTGAATCACGCCTTCTGGCAAGCCGCTTGGCCAAGCGCTTTCGAGGAAAGCGAGTTCCTTAGTCATGACCGCCTCAAGGCCAGACTGCACCTCGTCGGCGCGCGGCGCGGTCGTGTCATACAGTGCCCGCCAGTCCCTGACCGACAGACCGTTGGCGCGCTTAAGCGGAAAATCCGCGCCCGCCAGATGCAGCCGCGCCAGCGCCTCACCCACCGCGGCGCAGTGGTGCGCGCTCGGACGGCGAATCCACATGCCGTCAAGGAAAGTCACCAGCGCGGCCGGCCGCCCGGCGACCTCGCCCAGTGCTTTCCCGCGGCGGTTCTTCACCGGCTGCGGGCAGGTGAGCCCGCGATTGGCAAGATGTTCCATCAGAGCGAGGAAGAACGGGACGTCGCCGGCGGCCACGCGCTTCTCATACAGGGTAAGGATAAAATACCCGGCGGAGGTATGGACGAGGAAATTGGAATTCTCCACGCCCTCGGCGATGCCCTTATAGGACAACAGTTCGCCCAGGTCGTAGCCAGCAAGGAACGACGCCAACTCTTCCGCCGCAACGTCGGTGTAAACGGCCACGGCGATCTACTCCGCGACCTCGTTCTCGCGCAACGCCCGCGGCAATGGGAAGAAAACGTTCTCCTCCGCCGCCGCCACGGTCTCCACGCTGATGGTGTAGCGCTCGACGAAAGCGTCGATGACCTGTTCCACCAAGACTTCCGGTGCTGATGCCCCCGCAGTGACCCCGAGGCTCGCGATATTACCGAACATGTTCCAGTCGATATCGGCGGCGCGCTGCAGCAACACCGCGCGCGGGCAGCCAGCGCGTTCCGCGACTTCCTTCAGCCGCAGCGAATTGGAGGAATTCGGCGCGCCCACGACGATCATGGCGTCGACTTGCGGCGCGACCATCTTCACGACCTCCTGGCGATTGGTGGTGGCGTAGCAGATGTCTTCCTTATGCGGACCGACGATTTGAGGAAAGCGCGCCTTCAGCCGCGCGACAATCTCCGCGGTGTCGTCAATTGAGAGCGTGGTCTGCGTCACATAGGCAAGCTGCGCCGGATCGCGCGGGACAAAAGCGTCAACGTCGGCAACCGTCTCGATGAGGGTGGCGGCACCCGCGGGAAGCTGCCCAAGGGTGCCGATCACCTCCGGATGCCCGGCATGACCGACCAGCAAAATCTCACGTCCGCGGCGTTGATGAATCTCCGCCTCGCGATGCACCTTGGTGACCAGCGGACAAGTGGCGTCGAGTGCGAGGAAGTTTCGTCGCTGGGCCTCCGCCGGCACCGACTGCGGCACCCCATGGGCAGAGAAGATCACCGGCGCTTCTGTGTCGGGAATTTCATCCAGTTCCTCGACGAAGACGGCACCCTTGGCGCGCAGACCCTCCACCACGTGGCGGTTATGCACGATTTCGTGGCGCACGTAGACTGGGGCGCCGTAGAGCGCGAGCGCCCGCTCGACAGAATCGATAGCCCGCACGACCCCGGCGCAGAAGCCGCGCGGGGAGCACAAAAGCACGCGCAGAGGCGGCTTTGGCGCGGTCGAAATTGCGTCGGCAGAGGCCATTTTCGGGTTCCAAACGCGCGCGATCAGCAAAAGTGGGTACCAGTTTTGTGCCCGATCGTGCGCTAACTCGTTAATTTGGCGCATGATCTTGTCGGCGAACCGGTTCCCACTTCGCCGGATCATGCGCACGCCTGTCTAGCATATGGCCCTGCCAATGCCATTGCGCGGGCGGGGGTCAGTTGCCTATATTCCGACCAGTTCCTGTCATCGCTGATGACTTGAGGCTTCGCCCGCAAGGGCGGGCGGAGCACAAAGGAGATGTGCCGTGACGAATGCGCCCCTGATGCCGAAGGCGACCGCCGTATGGCTGGTGGAAAATACCGCCCTGTCATTCGACCAGATCGCCGATTTCTGCAAATTGCATCCGCTGGAAGTGAAGGCCGTCGCCGACGGCGACGCCGCCCAGGGAATCAAAGGGCTCGATCCGCTGCAGACCGGCCAGCTGACCCGTGAAGAGATCGCCAAGGCGGAGGCCGATCAGAATTACCGCCTGCAGCTGCTGAACCCAAAGGTGCGGCTGCCCGAAGCCCAACGCAAGAAGGGCCCGCGCTATACGCCGGTGTCACGCCGACAGGACCGGCCGAATGCCATTCTCTGGCTGGTGCGCAACCATTCCGAGTTAAAGGACGCCGCCATTATGCGGCTGGTCGGCACCACCAAGTCCACCATCCAGGCGATCCGCGAACGCACCCACTGGAACGCGCCCAACTTGACGCCGCTCGATCCAGTGACACTCGGTCTTTGCTCGCAGATCGATCTCGACATGGAGGTGCAGCGCGCTTCCAAGGACAAGCCGGTTGCGGCTGAAACCCAGAGCGCGACGCTTCTGCCGGCGGCGGAAACCACCGCGCGCAAGGAGGCCGAAGCCGCAGCTGCGGAATCTGCCAAGCCGCAGGAGCTCAATGTCGACACTGTGTTCGCCAAGCTCAAGCAGATCGGCGGCAAAGCTGGAGAGGAAAACGAATAGTCGGGAAACGCTCGGCCGCCCGGGCGATAAGGCCATTTCAGGAGTTCCCCACCGGTGGTTCTGACCACACGGTGCGGAACGGTAATCGATAACGATTTATTAACGGTGGGATGCTTCCGGGTGCGTACTTCTTCCGATGATCAGCTGATTAGTCGTTGCCGAGATCACCCTGCCTGTGCTCACCGCATCGCAAGGGTTTTTTCGAGCGGTTAGAGAAACCCTTTACTTCTTTTTGCGAGACTTTGAGGCGTGGTAGGGGCCTGCCTCCGGTCGAGTCTTGTAATGTCGGTGATTAAGTTTGAACCGCCAACGCAGCCGAAGGCTGAAATATGGCGATGCAGGTGTAGCAAGTGCCGTGACCGGTCCACTCCTCTGGTCAGCCATCGGCAAATGCCGGGGCGCAAATCCGCAAAGCGTAATGTCATATCGTTGAGCCGGTGGCGGCGCGCGTCAAAACGGCCTCGGCTCCCGAGACAGAGCGACGACTCCTGACGGGTCGGACTCGCCAAGTTGCCGGCATGAAAGCGGCAAAAGACAGAGCCGCGAGGCGAGATCCTTCCCTCACGCGATGCTTTATCGCGCAACGGGATTCTTATTCGGCATCGCGAAGGAAAGTTATTGTGTCGGCTTTTGTGGCTTGCGCAGGAAGGCCGCGAGCGGCCGCTTGAGGGCCCCGGAGCAAGTACGCGAATAGCTCTTGCCCTCGTGCGTCCAGCTTTGCTTTCCGGTGAGCTTGGCACTGCGGCGAACAAACGTGCCGCTGTAGCTGGCCTCGTAAGACGATTTCTCGCCCTTCCAGCCGCCAGTGAGCACAATCTTGTTGCCGTCCACCTTCACCTTGCCGGTTTCCAGACCGGCGATCCTGGTCCGGATCGGCATATGCACCGGCCGCTCATAGGGGCCTTCGCTGCCGGCAAGCTTGACCGTTATCGCCGCGCGGATTGGGTCCTGTGCAAAGGGTAGCTTCCCACATACCAGGGTCCCGCGGTATTCCGCGTCGCGCACCTGCGCCTGCGCCGGCACAGCCAGCAGCGCGCCGGCTACCATCGCCAGCCTGATAGACGCCCTACATTTGATCATTATTGACCCCTCCCCCCGGAACCACGGCGCGTGAACGCGCTCTTGAATTAGCTTTGCAATAAAACGCCGGCCCTCTCGGAGAGCCGGCGGCTCGACCGCATAAACGCTCAAAACAAAACCTTACTCAGCGCTAGTGAACGCTAGCCCCGTTTTCCTGGCGTAGGCGCGCGATCTCGTCCTTCAATTGCAACTTGCGACGCTTCAATTCCGCGATCAGCAAGCCATCGCTGGACGGATGCATGAGCGCCTCGGAAATTTCGTTCTCCAGCGCCCGGTGGCGCTGTTCCAATTCCACAAGATTCGTTGAAATGGACATAGGGGATGTCTCCTGACTGCCCGGACCGTCACATTTTACATCACGGCGGCGCCAGGCCGAAGCCCGATTTTATGGCAAGTGCAACAAATCGCCGTTATCTGACTTCGGGCGAGCTGCGCGCCTTGAAGGCGCCGGCCGAAAAGTTAATAATAATCAGGAATTTGCAGCCGGATGGACACGAATACCGGCCGCCTTAATGGGCGACTATGACCGACGAGGAAGAACGCGAGCTCCGCGCGCAATTGGCGCGGCTGCTGCAGGAACATCGTGACCTCGATGCCGCCATTGCGGCGCTGCAGGATTCACCCGGAGCGGACATCCTGCAGGTGCAGCGCTTGAAGAAGCGCAAGCTCTATCTGCGCGATCGCATCAACGCCATCGAAGACCAGCTTACGCCCGACATTATCGCGTGAGCATGATCCCGAAAAGTGGGAACCGGTTTTCAGATCAGATCATGCGCCGCTTTACAAGGTTAGCGCGCTGCTTCATTCCGGCTGCACACCGGCGGCCTTGATCACTTCGCCCCAAAGCTTGGTCTCCCCCTTCACGAAGGTCGCCGCCTGCGCGGGATCCACCGGCACTGCGGCGAGATGTACGCGCGCGAAATGGGCTTTGACCTCGGGTAATTGCGCGATCTCGTTAATGGCAGCATTGATTTTTTTCACGATCGCCGCCGGCGTCTTTGGCGGTGCCGAGAGCGCGTTCCAGGTGCCGGAGACGAAATCCTTCACGCCGGCTTCTTCCATGGTGGGAATGTCCGGCAGCTCGGCGATGCGCTTTTTTGTCGCCACAGCCAGGATGCGCGCCTTCTTGCCTTCGTGCAGCTCGTAAGCGGCCGCCAGCTCCATGAAAATAAAATCAACCTGGCTGCCGACCAGATCGTTGAGCGCAGGCGCCGTTCCCTTGTAGGGCACATGCGTCATTTTTATTCCGGTGCGCGACTCGAACAAGGCCGTGGTCAAATGCGAGGTGGTTCCGGTTCCCTGCGAGGCATAGTTGAGCTTGCCGGGATTAGCTTTGGCATAAGCCAGAAACTCCTGCGCGCTCTTGGCCGGGAAATCCGGCCGAACCAGCAGGACATTCGCGATCTGCGACATGATCGCCACCGGCATGAGCGCATCTGGATCAAAATTAAGCTTCTTGTAGAGGAATTTGTTGGTGGTGATCGGAGAGGGTTGCGACGCCAATAGCGTATAGCCGTCGGCCGGCGCGGACGACACCGCCTCAGCGCCAAGATTGCCCGCGACGCCGCCGCGATTCTCGACCACGACAGTCTGGCCCCAGCGCTGCCGCAGCTTGTCGGCATAAAGGCGGGTGACAGTATCAACGCCGCCTCCGGCCGGAACCGATACGATGATCTTCACCGGCCTGTCCGGATAATTCGCGGCCGGATTGCCTTGCGCCAATGCCTGCGTGCTGACGACAAGTGGCAAGATAAATCCGGCAAGAACCCTGTACATTTCCGTCTCCTCCCTGGAGCAATCTTTGCGATTTCTATCCCGCTGCGACCGGTCCTGTGCGCTTACGCGCATACATGGCGAGGTCCGCGCGCAAAAGGACATTCGCTGGCGTATCGCCGGGCTCAAGCAGGGCGACGCCTGCGGAAGCACCAAGGGAAAGCGGCACCTTCCCTTGCATCACCACCGTTGCGGCGATAGCCGATTCCAGCTCACGCGCTTTTGCGGTGGCCTGTGGTTCGCTGATGTTCCACAACAGAACGGCGAATTCGTCGCCACCGAGCCGCGCCACCACATCCGACTCCCGCACCATTTGCCGCAAGATCCTCGCCACCTCCTGCAGCACGTGGTCGCCGGCGGCATGGCCGTAGCGGTCATTCACCGGTTTGAAATTGTCGAGGTCAAGGTAGATCAGCGCCGCCGAGGTGTCATAACGCCGCACATAGGCGAGCGAGCGGTGCAGCTCGCGCTCGAAGCCACGCCGGTTGAGAATGTCGAGCAGGGGGTCAACATCCGCCCTCGCCTCTAGCTGTGCCACCCGGGCCCGGGCGGCCGCAAGTTCCGCCTGCAGCCAATCGACTTCGGCGGAAAGCCTCACGGCGATGGAACGGACGCGCTTCTTCGGCGCTGCTCGCTCTGCTTCGTCCGGACCCTGCCGGCCGGCGGCCAGTTCGTCCCTCCGCGCAGCCTTAGCCTCGGACTTCACCAGTCGGATCTTGCTTTTCGCCATTCTCGAACCCAGCACGGGAATCGCGAGGGGCAGGATAGCTGAGCCGTTTCGTCTTGCCACTGCAAAGCCGGCTCGCGGGCGGGATACCGCAGCCGTGGCCAAGCGCCCTAAAGGGCTAAAGTTGAAACGTATTGATCGTCCGATTTTCGATCTCGCCGCGGACATGGGCGTATAGTCGCGGATTGCGGCCGGAGAGAATCTGTAAGGCGGCCAGGACCGCATTGGCAGGTTCAAGAACCGTCATCACCGGAACCGTGCTCGGCGCCCGCAATGACGACCAGATATCATCGGGAAATTCCTTGACGCTGGCTGGCACCGTGATGACAGGAATGGTTGACATGGCCGAGAGTGTCGGACCCGCCCCGTTCGAGCGCCCGATATAGGCAATCACGACCGAATCCGGGACTTCCTGCAACATGCGATGGAAAATACCTGCGGCTGCCACCGGCTCCTTGTGCACGGAGCAAGTGACCACGGTAATCATATCCTTCAGGTTGCCGCATGCTTGCAAAAAAGCATCCGGATTATCCTTTTCCGAGCCGCGCCAGAGAATGATCCGCTGGCGGGGCACATGGAAACGACTGGTGATTTCCGCGACACGCCGATATTTCGCCGCAACGTCGTCGAGCGCACCGCCATCGCGATATACCTGCTTGTCGATGTAGGAGCCGCTCTCGATCACTCGCCAGGAATCGTTGTCGATGACGTCCGCAAGCAACAAGTTCCCTTTGGAATCAAATCCGAATTCAACCTTGAAATCGACGAGCGTTCCGCCTTCGAGCTGCCATGCCTTCTCAAGCACGAGAAATGCCTGGCGTGCGATCCGACGCATGTCGGGGAAAAATTTCCACTCCTCGTCGCGGCTAAAGACCTCCGACTGCGAAAGGACGAGAAACGGGTCCTGCCCGTGCACTGGCTTCGCCGGGTTGAACAGTTGAATCTGCGCGTCGTCTTTTGAATAGATCAACAACGGATCGTCACAAACGAGTGACTTTCCTTTCCAGTTCTTGTCCTTGGTTTTGAGGAAAAATTCAACAATCAGCTGCGGAAACAGCTGTCCTTTCGAGAAGTGTGGATTGCGCTTGAGATAAGAGCCGTGGGCTTCGCGACGAACCACCACCTCATAGGGAAGCATCTGACAATTTGGTGCGATGAACGAAGTCGCGCTGTCTTGCTCAACGAAGGCAACCGGCAGTCCGCACGACTTCAGCAGCCGGAAGACATTAGATGTGGTCGCGGTGGCCAGCCGGCCTTTCTCCGGGATGACGTCGTGTTTTGCGCCATCGCCAGCCGTGATGTCGTCCTTTGCAACAACGGTCACCAGATCGGAACCGCTCTTGGTCAAATGGATTTTTTTCGTCTTACCCTCGGTCACCAACGCGCCAAGCGGATGCTTGGTGGCACGAGGTTCTGATATTTTTGCGTCCACGGCGTGTTCCATTCCACTTCGGATTTGCAGGAAAAATAATCTTTAGACACCATAATATCTAGGGATGCAGGAGCCAATTAGAATTATTGTGGGCTATCTTCTCCACCGCTTTGGAGGCTTTGGTGCCCGCGAAGAATTGCTGACGATGCCGCGCAACCGCCGGCGCGGTGCCAGCTGTGCTGCGCCCGGCGAGACGGAAATGACCAACCCGATCGCCCATGTGACCCGCGTGACGTCCGGGGGAGACAAGGTTTGACCGGCTACCTCATTGGCGCGCTGATCTCTTTCGTGCTCGGCTGGACCGTAGCCGCCGCTGAGGTGCTTTTTCGCGAAGAGAACCGGCCCAACCCCTTCCGCGGGACCATGGGCATGCTGTTTCTTTTGGCGCTTTCCGCGGTGGGCGCGGCTTTGGGCACCGGCGGCATTCTGTGGATGTTCGGGGCGATCCCCTCCTCCGCCGTTTTCATTGTCATAGGCGGCGCGGGCTGGAGCGGCTTTGCGGCTTCGAATTGGCTGCACGTTACCGCAGCCGGAGCGGTTAACCGGCTAATCGTCGGCCTGGCGGGACTTCTGCTGATGTACGGACTGGTCTGGAAGTTCCTGCCGCCGGCACCTTAACCGGTGGACTTTTAAGGGCCATTCTGCTAAACGCGCGCCTTCGGCTGCGGTTTCCGCAAAGCCATTCAGCTAACCCGATCGAAGAGGATTGACTGCGTGCAGGTTCTCGTTCGCGACAATAACGTCGACCAAGCCCTCAAGGCGCTCAAGAAAAAGATGCAGCGCGAGGGGATTTTCCGCGAGATGAAGCTCCGCGGTCACTACGAAAAACCCTCAGAAAAAAAGGCGCGGGAACGGGCGGAAGCGATCCGCCGGGCCCGCAAACTCGCGCGCAAGAAGCTGCAGCGCGAAGGCCTGTTGCCGATGAAGCCGCGGATCCTCCCGGGTGCCGCTGGCGGACCTGGTGGCGCCATGGGCGGACGTGCCGCGCCTCGCCGAGGCTGATTGAATTTTTCCAGCGTTTGCGGCACGGGCGGAGCCATCCGGCCCGTGCTTTTTTTCGGCGCCGTCTCGGCGCTGTGGGCCTAGCGTCCTCAATCGCCCCGACTTGAATAACGAGATCAGTTCTCGCGCCCCAGCAGGAACGGCCGCACCAATTCCGGCAGCCCATGGGCGTCGTGGTCGTTATGGCCAGCATTGGGCAGGCGGATGAATCGCTTCGGTCCAGGGATCAGTTCGTAAAGCCGCTCGCCATAAGTGATCGGCACAATGTTGTCGCGCTCGCCATGCACCGCCAGCACCGGCACCGTCACTTTGGCGATGCGCAGGTCGGAGCGAAAGCTATCGCTCAGCAAAAGCCGCACGGGCACGAACCAGTAGATCGAGGCTGCGATGTCGGCGATCGAGCTATACGGCGACTCCAGGATGACGCGAGCCACCGGTTGCTCCGCCGCCAGCGCGACCGCCACCCCGGTGCCGAGTGACTCACCCCAGAGCACGATGCGGTCCGCGCCGTAGCGTTCCGCGGCGAAGCCATAGGCCGCCTTGGCATCAAGGATGATCCCAGGCTCGCTCGGTTTGCCACCCGAACCGCCGTAGCCGCGGTAGTTTAGCGCCACGAGACCGGTGCCATCGGCCGTAAGCTTCCTGAATCGCTCGGCGCGTAGATCGAGCCCACCGCCATTACCCTGGAAATAAACCACAACCGGCATGCTTTCGCCCGCCGGCACGTGCCAGGCAGTCACGCGCACGCCGTCGGCGCTTTGCAGCATCACTTCCTCGGCCTGCGCGAGGCCGGCGTCGGCCGGGTGCAGGCGCCGCGGGTCGGGGAAATACATGAGCGAGCGCTGCGTCAGATAGAGCAGCGCCACCAGCGCCACGTAGCCGGCAAGAGCGAACAGAAGGAACCATTTCAGGCTGGTCATTGAAGCCCTTCGGGGCCGGAGCCCGACCGAGGCGGCGCACGAGCGGCGTGATTACATCGATTTGACGATCTGCTCCGCCATTTTTTTGGCGTCGCCGAGCAGCATCATGGTGTTGTCGCGGTAGAACAACGGATTGTCGATGCCGGCATAGCCGGAAGCGAGCGAGCGCTTGACGAACATCACCGTGCCGGCCTTCCACACTTGCAGCACGGGCATTCCGTAAATCGGCGAGGTTTTATCTTCTTCCGCTGCCGGATTGGTCACGTCATTGGCGCCGATGACGAAGGCGACGTCGGCTTGGGAGAACTCGGAATTGATGTCCTCAAGCTCGAACACTTCGTCATAGGGCACATTGGCTTCCGCCAATAGCACGTTCATATGGCCCGGCATGCGGCCCGCCACCGGATGAATGGCGTATTTCACCTCGACGCCCTCCTTCTTCAGGTGATCGGCCATTTCGCGCAGCGCATGCTGTGCCTGCGCCACCGCCATGCCATAGCCCGGTACGATGATCACTTTCGATGCATTCTTCATGATGTAGCCGGCGTCCTCCGCTGAGCCGAGCTTCACTGGCTTCTGCTCTGCCGCCGCACCCGGACCCGCGGTTTCCCCGCCGAAGCCGCCTAAGATGACCGAGATGAATGAGCGGTTCATCCCCTTGCACATGATGTAGGAGAGGATCGCGCCGGAGGAGCCGACCAGCGCGCCGGTGATGATCAGCGCGGAATTGCCAAGCGTGAAGCCGATGCCCGCAGCCGCCCATCCCGAATAGGAATTGAGCATCGAGATCACGACCGGCATGTCGGCGCCGCCGATCGGGATGATGATCAAGACGCCGAGCACGAAGGAAACCAGCGTGATCATCCAGAAGACGAAATAACTCTCGCTCAGCACAAAAATAACGATGAGCAGAACGAGCGCGCCGGCGAGCCCGAGATTGATGATGTGCCGGAACGGCAACATGATCGGAGCACCGCTCATGCGCCCGTCGAGCTTAAGAAAGGCGATCACCGAACCAGTGAAGGTGATGGCGCCAATGGCGACGCCGAGCGACATCTCAACAAGACTCGCGCCCGGGATACGACCGGGCATACCAAGCTCGAACGCCGCCGGGGCGTAGAGAGCGCCCGCCGCCACCAGCACCGCGGCCAAGCCCACGAGGGAATGGAAAGCCGCAACCAGCTGCGGCATGGCGGTCATCGGCACTCGGCGTGCGATCACCGCGCCGGCGCCGCCGCCGATGCCCATGCCGAGCAGCACCAGCAGCCAGGCCGCCAAGCTCGACGGCGGCCGCAACGCCAAAGTAGTGACGATCGCTATCGCCATGCCGGCCATGCCGAACATGTTGCCCTGGCGGCTGGTAGCCGGGCTCGAGAGCCCGCGCAGCGCGAGGATGAACAGCACGCTGGCGATCAGATAAAGCAGCGCGGCTAAATTGGCGGTCATGACGCCCGCCCCGTTTTTGTCATCACCCGCGAAAGCGGTTGACCCAGTAACCGCAAGCGTTGGTACTTAGCCGAAGCGGCAGTGGTTACTGGATGCCCCGCCTGCGTGGGGCATGACAGAAGAAGAGTTTCTTGCGCCATCTTCATCAGCTCTTTTTCTTGTACATGCCGAGCATGCGCTGGGTGACCAGGAAGCCGCCGAAGATGTTCACGGAAGCCAGGATCAGCGCGATGAAACCAAAGGTGCGCGCCCACCAAGTGCCGGAATCGTCGCCCACCAGCATCACGCCCACTGCCAGCAGCGCGCCGACCACGATCACCGAGGAGATCGCATTGGTTACCGACATCAGCGGCGTATGCAGCGCTGGCGTCACGGCCCATACGACGTAATAACCTACAAAGATCGCCAGAACGAAAACGGAGAAGCGGAAGACGAAGGGATCGACCCCGGAAAAACCATGTGCCGCGGCACTGGCGGCATCGGCGGCGAGCTGGGCATAGGCCTGCGCGGCCTCGGCGGCCTGACGTGCCACCTCGGCGGCGGCTTGGGCGCGTTCAAGGGTATCCTGCGGCGTTGCCATGGCGAATAATTCCTAGGCTGCGTTCTTCGGCTGAAAATTCGGATGAATGACGGCGCCGTCGCGCGTCAACGCGATGGCTTGGACGATCTCATCGTCCCATTTCACCGCCAGCGTCTTGCTGGCCTTGTCGATCAGAATTTCGAGCAGGGTATAGAGGTTCTTTGCATAAAGCGCCGAGGCCGAGGCCGCCAGCCGTCCCGCCATATTGAGATGGCCGACAATTTTAACGCCGGCTTCCTGCACGACCTCGTCGGCACGCGCGCCTTCGACATTGCCGCCACGCTCGATCGCGAGATCGATGATCACCGAGCCGGGCCGCATCGAAGCGACCATTTCCTTGCTGATGAGTTTCGGCGCCGGGCGGCCGGGGATCAGCGCCGTGGTGATGACGATATCCTGTTTCTTGATATGCTCGGCGACGAGCGTAGCCTGCTTCGCCTGATACTCTTTGGACATTTCCTTGGCATAGCCGCCGGCCGTCTGCGCGTTCTTGAATTCCTCATCCTCGACCGCGAGGAATTTGGCCCCGAGGCTTTCTACCTGTTCTTTGGTGGCGGGACGCACGTCGGTCGCGGTGACCATCGCGCCCAGCCGGCGCGCAGTCGCAATGGCCTGGAGACCCGCGACGCCGACACCCATGATGAACACCTTCGCCGCCGGCACCGTGCCCGCAGCAGTCATCATCATCGGCAGCGCGCGCCCATATTCCTCGGCGGCATCGATCACCGCGCGATAACCGGCGAGGTTAGCCTGGCTCGACAAAACGTCCATCGACTGGGCACGGCTGATCCGCGGCATCAACTCCATCGCCAAAGCAGAAACTCCCGCTTCCGCGAGCTGTTGCAGCGCCGCCTCGTTGTCATAAGGATCCAGGATACCGATGACGATCGTGCCGCGCTTGTATTGGGCAGCCTCTTCCGCGGATGGGCGGCGGACCTTGAGCACCACGTCGGCATCGCCAACGGCTTCAGCGGCGTTCGCATGCACGCTTGCGCCGACCGCTTCATAGTCAGAATCGAGAATGCCCGATTTGATTCCCGCGCCGGCCTCGATCGCAACGTCCGCGCCGAGCGCTTTCATCTTCTTGACGGTCTCTGGCGTAGCGGCCACGCGTGGCTCGGGCTCTGCCTCACGCGGTATGGCAATGCGCATTTACTCGCCCCCCAAAACGTCCCGGACCCGCGTCAGCCGGCACTTAGCGCAAGAGCCACCAAGGCCAGCACCAGCGCCACATAGCTTGCGGTTCTTGTCTTGCTCATGAAGCCCTGGATCGCGGCAACCGTCGCAATCGCGAAGATGCCGAAAGCAACCAGCCAATGTCCCGTGACACCGCCGATCGCCAACCCGATCAGTACACTGGCGACGTGCAAGGCCCCGATGAAAGCCATGTGCACGAAGGCCTCATAGGTGCTTTCATGCGACGCATAATCATTGCCCGGCGCCGTGGCGTATTCCGGCGCAGCATGTTCGGCCATTGCTATCCTCCGTAGGGGGAACTCTGGATTGGTTTGGGGAGGATTAGCGGAAACGCATAGCTCGGGCAATGGCAGGCTGGGATGGAGTCACGACCCTTCGAGCCCGGCAACCGACAGCGCCCGCTTCTGCCTCTCGGCGACCTTTGCGACGGAAAAAGCTTCTATGGCCTCATTGAACAGGCGATAGAAATTCAGCTCCGCCCGCAGATGCAGAAACACTGCCCCGAGTCCGATGGCGGCGCGGTCCATAAACACAAACTCCCGCGGCACCGTTACCGGCCCCTGTTGCCGCAGCGCCTGATGCACGCGGGATGCCTCCCGCCGGCCATATTCGGAGGGTTTCACCCCGTCGGCGATAGTGCGCGTGCGGTTATCGAGCAGCGGGCCGTATATAAAACCGGCCCAAATATTGAGCGTTTCAATCAGGCCGCGGGTTAGATTTTTGAAACCCCAGGTCTCATAGGCATTGACCACGAGGTCATCGTCGCTGCGCTCCAGGCCGCGGTAGAGATCCACCACGCCGCGGACAAAGGCGGGTGGAAAAATACGAATGCAACCATAATCGAGCAGGTTGATTCCGCCGGGGCGCGCTTTCCCTCTGCCTTGCTTCTCATCGAAGACGGTGTAATTGCCGAGATGCGGATCACCATGGATGATGCCAAAGCGGCTGAAGGGATGCCACCAGGCCATGAACATCGCAGTCCCGAGCCGGTTGCGCGTGGGCAGATCATCGTCTTTGTGCGCGAGCAGCCGGCGGCCCTCCAGCCAGTCGAGCGTGAGCAGGCGCCGCGTCGATAATTCCGGATGTGCCCCGGGCACACGGATATTGTCCTTGCCGGCCAGCATGGCGCCATAGAGCGCCACGTGCTTGGCCTCGCGGTGATAGTCGAGCTCCTCGCGCAACCGCGCGCCGATCTCCTGGGCGATCTCGCTGGTATCGATGGCCGAATCCATGCGCCGGCGCAGCGCCAGGAGCCAGCCGAGCTGCTGCAAATCCGCCTCCACCGCCGATTGCATGTCCGGGTATTGCAGCTTGCAGGCCAGTTCCGCACCGTCGAGCGAACGGGCGCGATGCACCTGCCCGAGCGAAGCCGCCGCCGCCGGCGTGTGCTCGAAGCTTGAGAATTTTTCCTGCCAATTCGCACCAAGTTCAGCCGTCATCCGCCGCTTGACGAAGGCCCAGCCCATGGGCGGCGCTTCGCTCTGCAGCTTCATCAACTCGCCGGCATATGCCGGCGGTAGCGCGTCGGGGATGGTGGCGAGCAGCTGCGCCACCTTCATGATGGGCCCTTTCAGGCCGCCAAGCGCCGCCGCAAGATCGAGCGCGTTGCGATCGTGATTTTGGGTGCGGCCGAGCACGCGTGCGGTTGCCACGCGGGCCGCCACGCCGCCGACATTGCTGCCGACTTTGGCGTAGCGCTTGGCGCGGGCGGAGAAGCGGTTGGCTTCGCGATCATTGCCGCGCGGCGCCATGGCTACCTGCCTCGCCGGTCGATCTCTTCCAGCTCGTCAATCAGTTTCTCGATCACCGACAATCCACCCTGCCAGAAGGCGGGATCGCGCGCGTCAAGGCCGAACGGCTTGAGTAGCTCGGTATAATGTTTGGTGCCGCCGGCGGCGAGCATGGCGAGATAGCGCTCGGCAAACCCTTCCGAGGCCTGCTGATAGACCGCGTAGAGCGAATTCACCAGGCAGTCGCCGAAGGCATAGGCATAAACATAGAACGGCGAATGGATAAAGTGCGGGATGTAGCTCCAGAATACTTCGTAGCCTGGACGGATATCGATCGCCGGTCCGAGGCTTTCCTTCTGCACTTCGAGCCAGATTTCGCCGAGGCGTTCCGCCGTCAGCTCGCCGTTCTTGCGTTCAAGATGCACCTTGCGCTCGAAGCTGTAGAATGCGATCTGCCGCACCACAGTGTTGATCATGTCTTCGGCCTTGCCGGTGAGCATGGCCTTGCGCTGTTTCTTGTCGGTGGTGGCGGCGAGCAATTTCTGGAAGGTCAGCATTTCGCCAAACACGCTCGCGGTTTCCGCCAATGTCAGCGGGGTCGGCGCCATCAGTGCGCCGTTCGGCGCGGCGAGAAATTGGTGCACGCCATGACCAAGTTCATGCGCGAGCGTCATCACGTCGCGCGGCTTGCCCTGATAATTCAGCATTACATAAGGATGCGCCGAAGGCACCGTCGGATGCGAAAAGGCGCCGGGAGATTTTCCCGGCCGCACCGGTGCATCAATCCAGCGCTCGTCGAAGAAACGCTGCGCGATGTCGGCCATCCGTGGCGAGAAGGCGTCATAGGCGGTGAGCACGGTATCGCGTGCCTCATTCCAGCCGATGGTGCGCATTGGCACAGAGGGCAGCGGTGCGTTGCGGTCCCAGTGCGGCAGCTTCTTCTTGCCGAACCAGCGCGCCTTCAGCGCGTAATAGCGGTGCGACAGGCGCGGATAGGCGTTCCTCACGGCCTGCGTCAGCGCCTCTACAACTTCCGGTTCGACGCGGTTCGATAAATGGCGAGAATCTGCCACGTCGGCAAAGCCGCGCCAGCGGTCCGAAATGTCCTTGTCCTTGGCCAGCGCGTTGGTGACCAGCGTGAACAGCCGCACATTGTCTTTGAAGGTCTTCGCCAGCGCCTCGGCCGCAGCCTTGCGCTTGGGGCCGGAAGAATCCTGCAAGAGGTTGAGCGTGGGCTCGATCGCCAGACTCTTGCCCTGCACCTTAAAGCGCAGGCTCGCGACGGTTTCGTCGAACAGCCGCACCCAGGCCGAGTAGCCGGTCATGGATTTTTCGTGGAACAGTTGCTCGATCCGATCCTCGAGCTGGTAGGGCTTTTCCTTGCGGATATCCTCCATCCACGGCCGGTAATGGCCGAGCGCCGGATGCTGCATCGCCGCTTCCAGCACGGCGTCGTCGATGCGATTGAGCTCGAGCGTGAAAAACAAAAGATGCAGCGATGAGGCGGTAAGACGCTCCTGCACGTCGCCATAGAATTTCGAGCGCACCGGATCGGTGGTGTTGCCCGCGTGAACAAGCCCGGCATAGGAGATCAGCCGGCCCATCAATTCGTCGAGCGCCTCGTAGCGCCGCACGGCGCTCGCCAATGCGGAACCGGCGTCCGGTCCGGCCGCCATTTCCGCCAGCTTGCCTTTGTAGTCCCGTTCGAAAGCTGCGCTGTCCTCCTCGACGCGCACGAGATCGCGCTTGATCTCCGGTGCGTCGAGGGCGGGATAAAGATCGGCCAGGTTCCACTCCGGCAGGCCGCCGAGCGCTTTTGCGCCCGCGCGGTTGGGAGCCAGCTTTTTGCGAATCGCTTTTTTCTGAGATGCCATGGTGAGGAAGCCGTGAATGGGGCCGCAGGCCTTATAAGACAAGTCTTACAAGATAAGACGCCGCCCAATTGGGGCAACACCCCACAGCCTTTTGATAGACGCGCAGGGCCGGCACCGCAAATCGCGACCTTTATCATCTGTTAACGCAAACTCGATGACCATGCGCCAATTCGGCACATTTTAAAACACAGACGACGTAACCTGTCTGCGCTTGTGCTGCGTTGGGGCCGATATGCCGGAAACGATCCTCATTGTTGATGACGATCCAGTGCAGCGCCGGCTGGTGGAAGCGATGGCTGTCCGCTTCGGGTATCGGGCGCTGACCGCCGACGGCGGCGATGCGGCGCTTGCCCTGCTGGCCGATCCGCAGGCCTCGCGCATCGACTGCGTCATCCTCGACCTCGTCATGCCCGACCTCGACGGACTCGGTATGCTGGCGAAGATGCGCGAGCGCGGGCTGCGCATGCCCGTCATTGTGCAGACCGCCCATGGCGGCATCGACAATGTGGTCTCCGCCATGCGCGCTGGCGCGGCCGACTTCGTGGTCAAGCCCGTGGGTCCGGAGCGCCTACAGGTTTCGCTGCGCAATGCCCTCGCCCAAAGCGCGCTCGAAGGCGAGCTGCAGCGGATCAAGCATGCGCGCGCGGGCACTCTCACCTTCCGCGATCTCGTCAGCCGTAGCCCGCAGATGCAGCTTGTCATGCGGACCGCGGAAAAGGCCGCGGCGTCCTCCATCCCGGTGCTGATCGAGGGTGAGTCCGGCGTCGGCAAGGAATTAATCGCGCGCGCCATTCATGGCAGCAGCGAGCGCCGCACGAAGCCATTCGTTGCGGTCAATTGCGGCGCTATCCCGGAACATCTGGTTGAATCCATCTTGTTCGGTCACGAGAAGGGAGCCTTCACCGGCGCGACCGAACGCCATGTTGGAAAATTCGCGGAAGCCGACGGCGGCGTGCTGTTTCTCGACGAGGTCGGCGAATTGCCGCTGGCAGCGCAGGTGAAGCTGTTGCGCGCCATTCAGGAGAATGAAATCGAGCCGGTGGGCGGACGCAAGCCTATTAAGGTCGACGTGCGGCTGATCTCCGCGACCAACCGCAACCTAATGGCCGACGTCAAAAGCAGCCGTTTCCGCGAGGATCTGTTCTATCGGCTGCATGTCTTTCCCATTACGGTGCCGCCGCTGCGCGAGCGCCCAGAAGACATTGCCGATCTCGTGCGGTATTTCCTGGCGCGTTTCTGCGCCGAGGAGGGCAAGCGCATCAAATTCGTCAGCAACGAAGCGCTCGCCCTGCTTAGAAATCATCCTTGGCCGGGCAATGTGCGTCAGCTCGAGAACATGGTGTTCCGCGCGGTGGTACTGGCGGAAGGCGACGCCCTGGGCTCCGACGAATTCCCACAGATCGCAGTGCAGGCGCTCCGCACGGGCGGCGAACCCGACCCCGACACCGCGCGGGCGCCTTCGATTACGGCCGATATGGGCACTCCGGACTGGGCCGCGACCGTTCCCGTTCACAGCCGCCCGCATGGCTTGCTGCCGATTCTCGACGGCGAGGGGCATATCCGCCCACTGGAAGACATCGAATCGGAGCTCATCCGCTTCGCGATTAGCCACTACCGCGGCCAAATGTCCGAGGTAGCGCGGCGGTTGCACATCGGGCGGTCTACCCTCTACCGAAAGCTCGACAATTTGGGCATCGGCGGTGAAAACCCGGATTCTGACGGAGAAGCCGTGTCCAGCGGGTAACTATCGCACGAAATCTCGTTTACGAGGCTATGACGCCTCTCGGCGTTGTGGCAAACCTGTATCAGTCGCTTTAATTTAACGATGGCCTTGATTTTTGCTGTCGAAAACGGGGGTTCGGGCGTTGGTCCCGAAATAGGGGAAATTTGATGCGGATCGCACGAAACGACCAGGCTCTTGCTGCGGCGCTGGCACTGCTGCTGACCACGGCCGGAACCGCGGTAGCGGCCCCCGACAATTCCGGTACCAAGGCGAGCGTCATCGGAACTGTGGCGGCGGCTCAGCCTTCGGAAGCCGATCTCAATTCCCGCATCCCGCTGCCCGACCCGCTCGACGTGCCGCCTCCCTCGGCTCAGGACGTGACCTCGTCCGCGCCTGAAAAGCCCGCGCCCGCACCGGAAACGACTATCTCGTCAATGCCGGAACCTGCCGCCACCACCATGCCGGAATCCACGATCACATCGGCAACGCAACCCGCCGCAACCACCGCGCCAGAACATCCCGCTATGGCCGCGCCGCCGCCTGCCACAACCGAGACCGCGACCGCGCCTGCAGCGGTCGAGCCCGTTCTGGATCCGATCGCCGCCAAGCTCAAAGAAACCATCACCACCAAGCTGTCGCGCTTCGTCGACCGCAAGGATGACCGTGCCGGCGTGGAGTCCTTCTACGCCGCCCGGCAATACGAACCGCTCTGGACCGACCAGGGTGTGCTCAATGCACGCGGCAAGGCCGTGATCGCGTATCTCGCCGGCGTCTCTGCTGAAGGGCTCGAGCCGTCCGATTATCCCGCGCCGGCATTCAGGGCTGGCGCCGAGCTGCAGGCGCTCGCCGAAGCGGAATTGAAGCTGGTGGATTCCGTGCTCACCTTCGCGCGCCATGCGCAGAATGGCCGCGTGCATTTCTCCCGCGTCGCCGGCGACATTCTTTACAATCTCGTTCCGCCTGACTCGGCGCAGGTTCTCGCCAGCTTGGCGCAGAATAGCGACGTGGCAAAGGTGCTCGATAGCTATACGCCGCAACACGCCGGCTATAAGGCCCTGAAGGCGAAGCTCGCTGAATTGCGTGGACAGACCGCGGAGCCGCAGGCACAGGCGCCGGCTCCGAAGATCGTCCAGGTTCCCGAGGGACCGATCCTGCGCTTCGGCGACGACGACGAGCGCGTTCCCTTGCTGCGCAAGCGGCTCCAGATCGCCGACCAGAACTCAACCAGATACGACAAGCAGGTCGTGGAAGCGGTGAAGGACTTCCAGGAAAAAGCCGGGCTGGACGACGACGGCTCGGTTGGCCCGGCCACCCTGCGCGCCCTCAACAGCGGCGGCGTTGCGAGCAAGCCCCGCGGCCGCAAGGACACCATCGATATCATCCTGGCCAATATGGAGCGCTGGCGCTGGATGCCGCGCGACCTCGGCAAGGCACATGTGGTGCTGAACATTCCGGCCTTCACGCTCAAGGTCATGAATAACGGCAACAAGATCTGGGAAACGCGCGTCGTGGTCGGCAAGCCCGAAACCGC
>JAXDOO010000218.1:0-11964 GCA_034668865.1 Alphaproteobacteria bacterium | reverse complement strand
ACCGGCACGCTGACCGAAGGCAAGCCCAAAGTCACACGCGTCGTGGCGGTTTCCGGTTTCGATGAAACCGAAGTGCTGCGGCTGGCCGCCAGCGTCGAGCGCGCGAGCGAGCATCCGCTCGCGGCTGCGATTGTTCAGGCGGCGGAAGAAAAGCGGATTCCGCTTGCAGCCGTGCGCGGTTTCGACTCGCCGCTCGGCAAAGGCGCTTTCGGCATGGTGGAGAAGCGGCGCGTCGCGATCGGCAATGCTAAATTCCTGGCCGAGCTGGGCGTGGCCAGCGGCGCGCTGGACGCCGAGGCGGACAGTTTGCGCCGCGATGGCGCCACCGCGATCTTCCTTGCCGTCGACGGCAAGATGGCTGGCATCATTGCCATCGCTGACCCGGTGAAGGCAACGACGCCCGAAGCACTGGCTGCACTCGCTGCGGAAGGCATCCGCGTGATTATGCTCACCGGCGACAATAACACCACCGCGCAGGCAGTGGCGCGCAGGCTCGGCATTGCCGACGTCGAGGCCGACGTTCTGCCGGAGCGGAAAAGCGCCGTGGTGGAAAAACTGCGCGCGGAAGGCCGCGCGGTCGCCATGGCTGGTGACGGCGTCAACGACGCACCGGCGCTTGCGGCCGCCGATGTCGGTATCGCCATGGGCAGCGGCACCGAGGTCGCGATGGAAAGCGCGGGCGTTACCCTGCTCAAGGGCGACCTGAATGGCATCGTGCGCGCGCGGCGGCTGTCACAAGCGACGATGCGCAATATCCGGCAGAATTTGTTCTTCGCTTTTGTCTACAACGCCGCCGGCGTACCGATCGCGGCCGGTGTGCTCTACCCGGTTTCCGGGCTCCTGCTGTCGCCGATCATCGCCGCCGCTGCCATGGCGTTGTCGTCCGTCAGCGTGGTGGCCAACGCCTTGCGGCTGCGCGCCGCCAAATTCTGACCCTGTTAGTCAGGTTTGGGCGGCTGATCTCCGCCCGGGTGCGGATCGATCGGCTCGCGCACCGGCTCGCTGTCGGGCGGCGGTTCGGGATCGCGCACCGGCACATCCCCAGGATCCCTCGACGGGGGCTCCTTCGGGTCGCGGATCGGCCCATCCGGCGGATCGTCGACAGGATGCTGGCGCGGGTCCCGCGGCGGCACCATCAGATCCAGACGCCGAGAAGCCTTAGCAGCGACAGCACGCCGATCACGATGACGACGATTTGCAGGATGCGCTTAACGCGTCCATCGACCGGCAGCATGTTGATCAGATAAAGGATGAGGATGACGACAAGGAAGGTGACGAGAGCGCTGATGAGCATGCGAAAATCCCTTTCCTGCAATAAAGCGCATTGGCTTGAGTAAAACACCCGCGCGCTCGAACCAACGGCGGGTCGAGACTAAAGTTCCTCAAACCGAATCGCTAAGCGCTCGCGCAATCAGATGCGCGCGGTGGCGCTGCTAGGCCGCGATGGGCCGCCGCGTTTTCGGGATCGGCGTGGCCTTCGCCTCGCATTCCCGCGCAAAAGCCTCCAGGATTGCCGCATCGCCGGGCGCAAGCATCAGCGCAACGCGGCGAGCCTGCGCCGCGCGGGCCAGCCAGGCCCGGGCGTCGTCCTGCTTCAAACCTTGCGGAAAGAGAATCGCTGTCTGTCCCATCCGCGCAGGCTGCGGCGGGCGGACCAACATTTCAATTCTTGTATTTATTCCGATTCCGAGTCCGTCCGAGGTGATTCCCGACTCACTCCGGCTTGAAATCGAGCGCCACGCCGTTGATGCAGTAGCGTTGATGCGTGGGCGGCGGCCCGTCGGGAAAGACATGCCCGAGGTGGCTGCCGCAGCGGCTGCAATGCACCTCGATGCGCGCCATGCCGAAACTGCGGTCCTCGGTGGTCTCCACCGACCCCGGCTCCGGATCGTTGAAACTCGGCCAGCCGGTGCCGCTCTCGAATTTCTTTTTCGATGCGAACAAAGGCTGCCCGCAACCGGCACAATAAAACGTGCCGGCGCGTTTCTCGTAATTCAGCGCGCAGCTTCCCGGCCGCTCGGTGCCGTGCCCGCGCATGACCTGATACTGCTCGGGCGTGAGCAGGCGGCGCCATTCTTCGTCAGTATGGGTGACCGGATATTGCTTTTGGTCCATGGACCGTTTCCCTGCACTGATTGAAAGCCCCTCCCGATTATATCGGAGCCCGCGGATCGATTCGCCAGCGATCGTGCTTCGGTTACGTGTGCATTTGGTGCGGGCAGCCGAAGGCGCCGCAGCCTAATTGCCCAACCGCAATTGCCACCGGCCCGCCGCACGTCGCGGCGGGCTTCAGTCCGCAAGCCTGATTTCCTCAATCATTCCTTGCGAGCTTCCCCCGAATAAGCCCATCATAATGCGACACGACAGCGACGGACTCCATCCCCCTAGGCGCCGTTGTGCAGCCGAGAGCCTCGGCGCTCCAAGATGGCCTCTCGTTGCCGGTAGGATTGGAGAATGGCATGGCGAAGAAATTTCTGGGGGCGTGCTTGGTGGTTTTGCTGCCGGTGGGCGCATGGGGCGCGGGCGCCTATCTCGGATACCGTGCGGGCAGAGCTGAGGCCTTTCACGAACTCGTCGGCAACCAGCACTTTCGCGAGCGGCGAAGCCACGCGATCCGCTACGCGCTCGGTCTAGAGGAGTTCAAGGGCGTCGCCGGGCAAGACCTGTGGGTGATGCATTGGGTGCATCCGGGCGTCACCAACGGCTTCTTCGTCGATCTGGGCTCGGCCGACGGCGTCGCGAACTCGACCACCTGGGCGTTAGAGCGGAGCGGCTGGACCGGCATCTGTGTCGACCCGTTCCCGCGGAACATGGAGAGCCGGACTTGCCAAGTGTTTGCCGAAGCCGTGGACAATGTCGGCGGCCGGACCGTGCAATTCCAGAATCCGGGCAGCGAAAGCGGCGGCTTCCTCAAATATGCCGGCTGGTGGGTGTCGCAGGAGAACAGGGAGAAAGTCGTGGAGGTGAAGACCACGACCTTGAGAGACATTCTTCGTCGCGGAAATGCTCCCTCGTACATCCACTATCTGAACGTCGACATCGAGGGCGCCGAATACATGGCCCTGAGCGAATTCCCGTTCGACGAGTACGCATTCGGCGCGATCACCATCGAGCACAACAACATGGAGGATCATCGCGCTAAGATCCGCGAGCTCCTGGTTAAAAACGGCTACCGGCTGGAATTTGCCATCCTCGACCAGGACTGGTACGTGCGCGCCGACAGGCCGAACGGCAGCTCCGCAACGCAGTGACAGCGAATTGATGGGAGCCGCCCGAGCCGCTTTTCGCCGGATAAATCCCGCCCCGGAGAGCGGAAAATTCTCTCCTCCTGCTTGCTTCAAAGACGCAGACGCGATTGATTTGTTCTCGAAGAAGATCGAAGGGGAGAACACCAGCCATGACCGCCAATCGCCGCCGCTTTCTCACCCTTGCGGGCGGCGCGCTTGCCGCGCCGGCCCTGCTGCGGGCGGGCTACGCGCAAAGCCCGCAAGTGACGCTCAAGCTGCATCATTTTCTGCCGCCGGTCGCCAATGTTCCGGCACAGTTCTTGACGCCTTGGGCGAGAAAGGTCGAGCAAGATTCGAACGGGCGCATCAAGATCGACATCTTTCCCACCATGCAGCTCGGCGGCGCCCCGCCGCAGTTGTACGATCAGGCACGCGACGGGGTGGTGGACCTCGTCTGGACCCTCACCGGCTATACGGCCGGACGGTTCCCGAAGAGCGAGGCCATCGAGAACCCATTCGTGTCGCATCGCACGGCGCTGGTGAATTCGCTCGCCTTCCAGGAATTTTACGAGAACCACATCCGCGACGAATTCAACGAGGTGCATCCGATCTGTGTGTGGGCGCACGACCGCGGCCTTATTCATGTCAACAAGCGCATCGAGAAGCTGGAGGACCTGAAGGGCGTCAAGATCCGCTTCCCGACTCGTCTTGCCGGCGAAGCCCTGAAGGCGCTTGGCGCGACCTCGGTCGGCATGCCGGTGCCGCAAGTGCCCGAGTCGATCGCGCAACGCGTCATCGATGGCGCTTTGACTCCTTGGGAGGTAGTGCCCGCCGTCAAGCTCGACGAGCTTGTCAAGTTCCATACCGACATCCCCGGTCCGAAATCGCTCTACACCAGCGTGATGGCGTTGGTGATGAACAAGTCCAGATACGAGGGCCTGCCCGCGGATTTGAAGGCAGTCATCGACAAGAATTCCGGCGCGGTTGCCTCGCGCATGGCTTCTGTGCCGTTTGATAAGGTGGCCGCCGAGCTTCCCGATCTCGTGAAGAAAAAAGGCGGCACCATTGTCACGATCTCGGAGGAGGAGGCACAGCGCTGGGAAAAGACGACGCAGCCGGTGATCGACGCCTGGATCAAGCAGGTGAAGGACCGCAACATCGACGGCGGCAAGCTCGTGGAAACGGTGCGCGGCCTTATCGCCAAACACGAGAAGGCGACATGAAGGAACCGGCGCCGTTTATACCCGATCCTGAAGCGCATCGCAGCATTCTCGGTCGCCGCCTGACCGCGGCGACCGAGATCTTGGCGCTCGCCGGCGGCGCATTGATGCTCGCGGTCGCCACGCTGGTCACGGCGAGCGTGCTGATGCGGTGGCTGGCGGGCGACGGCATTTCCGGCGATTTCGAGCTTGTGCAGATCGCGACGGCCCTCGGCGCCTTCGCCTTCCTGCCGTTCTGCCAGGCCCGCCGCGGCAATGTCATCGTCGATACCTTCACCTGCAACCTTCCCCGGCGCGCCACGCTCTTGCTCGATGCCACGTGGGACCTTCTGTACGCGGCAATCATTGCGGTCCTTTCCTGGCAGCTGGTGCTGGGCGCGCGCGATGCCTTCGCCAGCCAGACCACGTCCATGGTGCTCGGCATCCCGTACGGTTACGCCATTGCCGCTTGCGCCATCATGGGCGTTTTCCTCGCCCTTATCGCCTCCATCACGGCGGCCCGTCTGGTAAAGAGCGGCAGGTGAGCGGCTTCGCGGCAGCCGGCCTCGGCTTCCTCGCCATGCTTGGACTGATCGGGCTGCGCATGCCCGTCGGTCTCGCCATGCTCTCCATCGGCAGCGCCGGCTACATCTACCTCAGCAGCCTGCCTGCGTTCCTCAGCTATATGAAGACGACGCCGTTCTTCCTGTTCTCCAACTACACGCTATCGGTAATCCCGCTTTTCATCCTGATGGGCGCTTTCGCAGAGCGCTCGGGGCTAGCCACCGATCTGTTTCGCGCCGCGAGCGCGTGGGTCGGCCATTGGCGCGGCGGCTTAGCCATGGCCGTGATCGCCGCGTGCACGGGGTTCGGCGCTATTTGCGGCTCCTCGGTAGCGACCACCGCCACGTTCGGTCGCGCGGCGTTGCCGGAGCTGCGCCGCTACCGCTACGGCGAAGGATTCCGCACGGGCGTCATCGCCGTCGGCGGCACCCTTGGCATCTTGGTCCCACCCTCGATCATTCTCGTCGTCTACGCTATCTCGACCGAGCAGAATATCGCTAAGCTGTTTCAGGCCGCGCTCGTTCCGGCTCTTCTTGCCAGCTTGTTCTATTGCATTGTGATCGCCATTGTCGTGCGGCGCGATCCCCACGCCGGTCCGGCGCACGCGTCAGTGCCGAAGGAAGAACGCTGGCGCGCGTTGCTTCTCGTATGGCCGGCGCTAGCGGTGGCGATCATTGTTATCGGCGGCATCTATGGCGGCATCTTCACGCCAACGGAGGGCGCCTCGGTCGGGGCGGTAAGCATGTTCGCCATCGGCCTGTTGCGCCGCTCCTTGCCCTGGCGCGAGATCCGGACAAGCCTTCTGCAAACGGCGGAGACGGCGGCGCTCATCTTCGCTATCCTGCTCGGGGCGGAGGTGTTCAACGCTTTTCTCGCCCTGTCGCAAGTGCCGAGCGAGGCCGCGACCTTCCTCGGACAGCTTGGTTTGCCACCCTATGCAGTCCTCATCGCTATCCTCGCCTGTTATATCCTGCTTGGCGCGGTCATGGACGAGCTGGCGATGATCCTCCTCACGCTGCCGGTATTCTTCCCGATCGTGTCGGCGCTCGATTTCGGCATGACTGCGGATGAGGTGGCGATCTGGTTCGGCATTCTCGTCCTCATTGTTGTCGGCATCGGCCTCACGGCGCCGCCGATCGGGCTCAACGTGTTCGTGGTCAGCGCAATCGCCCGCGATGTGCCGATCGCCAAGACTTATCGCGGTGTGTTGCCCTTTATCGCCGCCGACGTGATCCGCCTCGCCTTATGCGTCCTCTTCCCGACCCTCAGCCTGGCCCTCGTGCGTTGGTTGGCGTGATCTCCCGTTTATTTCTGTTTGTCGACAAAGCCGCCGGGCTTCGCGTCATGCGGGATGTTCCAGCCGAAATAAACCTCGACATCTCTCAACTTGCCGTCCCGCGTAATGATGAATTCCGTATTGCGGATGCGGCGTCCATCTTTCATCGTAACTTCGTAAGTGACGAAGGCGCGCTCATCGTTCTGCGGCAGCAGCCGCTGGATATCGATCGCCGCGATGGCATCACCGCCCGGCCAGCAACGCGTAAGGAAAGTTTGACGGTCGAGCCGATTGTCGAGCGGGCTGGTGAAGTGAAAGTCGTCAGCGACGGCCCGCTCCATCGCATCCCGGTCACGCGCGATCCAGATTTTGAAATAACCGCGGATGAGATGTTCGATATCGCTTTGCGCGGCCATATCTCATGCCTCCATCAGTCAATCGCAAATCTTGGGGTTTGGTGCGGGCGGCCGGAGTCGAACCGGCACGGGGTTTCCCCCAAGGGATTTTAAGTCCCTTGCGTCTACCAATTCCGCCACGTCCGCATCATGCGGTTCTAGCACCGCGCTTGCGATAACTGGAAGCACTCGTTCACGCCCCGCCCTCGCGGATCGGCGGCAGGAAGGCGAGCCCGGTATCCCAGGGAAAATGAATCCAGGTGTCCTGCGACACTTCGGTAATGAAGGTATCGACCATCGGCCGGCCCATGGGCTTGGCATAAACGGCGGCGAAATGCGCCTTTGGCAGTGACTCGCGCATAACCTTGGCGGTCTGCCCGGTATCCACCAGATCGTCGATGACGAGGATGCCTGCGCCACCGGCGCCGCCGAGCTTGCGGATCGCCTCCCCCACGTCCTTGAGCACTTGCAGCTCGGCGGCAGCGCCGGGGCCGGAGTAGCTCGATACGCAGAAGGTTTCGATCACCCGGATATTCAGCTCGCGCGCCACGATCGCCGCCGGCACTAGGCCGCCGCGCGTGATGCAGACGATCGCCGCGAAAGGCCCCGCCTCGACCAGCCGCCAGGCGAGCGCGCGCGCATCGCGGTGGAACTGATCCCAGGAAACCGGAAACGGTTTTTGCGACGGCTGCGCCACGTCCCTGCTCACGTCATGTCAGCACGAAGGAGAACTGCGCGGCCAATCCCTCGCCGCTTTGCCCAACGCGCATCAGCAGAGCGCGCTGGAAAAGTCCGTCGCGCGCGTTGGCCGGCTCGTTTGGGAAGTAGAGCTGCGTCGTCAGTAGCGGACGACCCGGCGCCGCCACCTTCACATGGTAGTGGCGGGTGCGGCCCGGATAGAGCGCGGGCATAATGGTGTGGAACTGATACCGCCCGGCTTCGTCGGTGAGCACATGTCCGCGGCAGCGGAAGCCGCGATTGTCGTAATCGCCTTTATCATCGGCGTGCCACAAATCGACCAGCGCGCGCGCTACCGGTCTGCAGCGGCGGGTCAACACCAGCCCCGTCAGTACGACCGGCCGTCCCCCGAGTTCGGGCTCGCGGAGGTCGGCACGCTGTGGCGAGCTCGGCTTATAAAAGGGTCCTTCGGTCTGCGCCGTGGTCGGCTCGTCGCCGTCCTTGCACTCCGGCGTCGGCGGCAGTGCTTGCTGGGCCAGCGCGGTCTCGGCGAAACCGAGCGCGCCGGCGGCGAGCGCGGCGGCCCTGATCAGATCGCGTCGGCTAGGATCCTGTGTCATCGGCGTATTCCCTTCGCTTTCACCTGTATCAGCATGGCTTCGACCGCGGTTTTTGCCTCGGCCAGCCGCGCCGGGTCACGCGAGCGGATCACAACATTAGTATTCGGCCCGAATTTGTCGTCGAAATAAGGATAGCTGCCGATGGTCACCTCGGGGATGGTTCTGGCGATTTCGCCGAGTTCGGTACCGATGTCGCCCTCGCGCGCATTGGCGCACACGGTTTCCGACAGCATCTTCACGCCGGTCTTCAGCTTCGGCGCAACCTCGTCCAGCATGGTCTGCATAATGGCCGGCACCCCGGCCATGACGATGACATTGCCGAGCCAGAATCCCGGCGCGGCAGAGATCTTATTCTTCACCAGCGCAGCGCCTTTCGGGATGCGCGCCATGCGCATGCGCGCCTCGTTCATGTCGGCGCCGCGCTCGGCAAAACGCGCGCGCAGCATTTCCACCACCTCCGGCTCGTAATCAATCGGCACGCCGAAGGCCTTGGCGACGCTGTCGGCTGTGATGTCGTCGTGGGTGGGGCCGATGCCGCCGGTGGTAAAAACGTAGTCAAAGCGCGTGCGCAGCGCGTTCAGCGCTTCAACAATGGCCGCCTCATCGTCTGACACCACCCGCACTTCCTTCAGGTCGACGCCAAGCGCGGTGAGATATTCGGCGATATAGCCGATGTTTTTGTCCTTGGTCCGACCCGAGAGGATCTCGTCGCCGATAATCAGCAGCGCGGCGGTGACGATGCCCTGTCCGGCTGGGACTCTCGCGTCAGTCATGTCCTGGCTCGGCGGGATCGTAAGGAAGGTTGGGTCACAAGCTTGTGAGGGTGCACCGGATGACAGGCCGCAGCAAGCTACCGCGCCGAGGCCAAATGGCGCCACACCAGCCCTTGCCGCCCCCGCATTGTAAATTGGAAGTTAACGGCTGCCAGGAAAAGCCCCTGCCTCAAAGCCGCCGATTGCGCAAGTCATTTGCAACCTTTTCGCCCTAATGATGCCCCATGGCCGCCACCTGGCCATAACGGAGTATTGCGTTTGCCGGCCGTGGGTCACTTGAACATCGGCAGCCTGGCCAAGCCGGGCAGCCGGGAACGCACCCACCTTAGCGTGGTCGCGCGCGTCGGCATTATCGTCGCGGTCGCGATCGTCTGCGTCGTCGTGGCGGTGATGACCTCGGCCTATCGCGCCGACGAGGTCGCCCTCGAACAGGAACGTCAGCTATTCACCCGCGCGATCGCCGACCACGGCCGGCGCGTGTTGCGCGAAGTTGAAAGCGTCACGGCCACCGACCGCGCGGTCCACAATATTCGCGTCGAGCGCAACCTGCGTATCGGTCAGTGGCTGAAAACCTATTTCAACCACGAATTCGTCTTTGTGGTCGATGAGCAGGGCCGCTTCCTGGACTCGCTCGCCAATCTCAATCGCGAGCTGATGAGCCCGGAGCAACGGGACGCCGTCGCCAACGATCTGAAACCCCTTGCCGCTCATATTCGCGGAAGCACGGTAGAAATTTCGCCCGGCACGATGACCATCCTGCGCACGGATCGGATCGCCGATAATGGTCATGGCAAGCGCATGGCTATCGTTCAAAGAGTCGGCGGCAAGCCGGCTTTCGTCGCCGCCACCGAGATCCGGCTGCCTGGTCAGGATCCCGCCACACTCGCGCCTTTCGTCATAGCAGTGAAATTTCTTGATGCCGACGTGTTGTCGGAGATCTCCGGCCAGCTCCAGCTGCCCGACCTGCGGGCAATCGGCAGTGAAACAGTAGGGTTGCCAGGCCCACCATTCGAGTTGCTGGACGATTACGGCCAAACGCTAGCCCGCTTTGCCTGGACGCCGAAACAGCCCGGCTCGCGCATTATGCGCAGCGTGATCCCCTTTGTGATGTTGGCGGTCGCGGGCTTCGCGGTGCTGGCGCTGTTCCTCCTGCGCTATATGCGCCGCACTGCGGAAGCCATCTCCGCCGGCGAGGACCGGCTGCGCCATCTCGCCCTGCACGATCCGCTCTGCGGGCTGCCGAACCGCACCTTCTTCGGCGAACGGCTGGAAGCCGTCATTAACGATGTGCGGGCAGGCGGTCCGCAAGCCGCGGTTTTTTACATTGACCTCGACCATTTCAAGGACGTCAACGACACGCTTGGCCATCCCGTCGGCGACGAACTGATCCGCAACGTCACCCTGCGGCTCAACCGCATCCTGCGCGGCACGGACCTGGTCGCGCGGCTGGGCGGGGATGAATTCGCGATCATCACCTCATCGGGGCCAGACGCCTACATGCTGGAGGGCGTCGCCGGGCGCATCATCTCCAGCATCTCCGCGCCCTATTCCATCAACGGCCAGAATATCGTCATCGGCGCCAGCATCGGTATCGCGGTGATCGATCAGCGTACCAAAGGCGCAGCCGATATCATGCGTTACGCCGACATCGCGCTCTACCGGGCGAAGAATGAAGGCCGCAAGCGTGCCTGCATCTACGACACTGCGATGGACGAAGATCTGACGAACCGCAAGCTGCTGGAAGCCGATCTGCGCGAGGCCATCGAGAATGGCGGGCTCTATCTTGCCTATCAGCCGGTCGTCAACAATAGCGGCGAGAAGATCGTCGGGGTGGAGGCGCTGGCACGCTGGAAACATCCCGAGCGCGGCGACATCCCGCCTGCCGAATTCATCCCGGTCGCGGAAGACTCCGGCCTGATCACCGCACTTGGTGAATGGGTGCTGCGTCGCGCCTGCCTAGATGGAAAATCCTGGCCGGGCACCACCGTGGCGGTAAACGTGTCGCCGTTGCAGTTCCGCCGCACCGATTTCGTCGAGATGGTCAAGCGCATCCTGACCGAGACGCAGTTCGAGGCGGCGCGGCTCGAACTTGAAATCACCGAAAGCACCTTCCTTGGCAATGTGGCCACCGCCGAGGCCGCCATGCAGCAGTTGAAGAATATCGGCGTGCAGCTCGCGCTCGACGATTTCGGTACCGGCTATTCTTCTTTGCTCTATCTGCGCCGCTTTCCGTTCGACAAGCTCAAGATCGACCAGAGCTTCACCGCCAGCATCGAAACGGCCGCGGATGCCGCCGCGATCGTGCACGCCATTGTCAGTCTCGGACGCGGTCTCGGCATGAAGGTCACCGCTGAAGGCGTGGAAACCGCTGAGCAGGCGCTGTTCCTGCGTGCAGCCGGCGTTCACACGATGCAGGGTTATCGTTACGGCAAACCGATGTCGTCCGCTGCCATCAGCGCGCGGCTAGCAAGCCCGCGCCGCAGCCGCACCCTAAGCGACATAGCCATCGCGGGCTGATAGTCTTCTCTTTCAGGCGTCTTGGGCCGCTGTCGCGGCGCCACTCGTCATTCATGTTGAGAACAATTTGGCGCCGTGGATGAAAGTAGCACAACAATTCGACCTTGCGGTCATTGGCGCCGGCATCCTTGGGCTGGCCCATGCGCTGGCAGCAAGCCGGCTGGGTCTCAGGATTGTTGTGATCGACCGCGACGCGCAGGCCAATGGCGCCTCGATCCGCAATTTCGGCTTGGTTGTCGTTTGCGGCGAGGAGCGCGGAACGGTCTGGCGGCGCGCGATGCGTTCGCGGGATGTATGGCTGGAACTGGCCGAACCGGCCGGCATCGATGTCATTCATCGCGGCATGACCGTCGCTGCGCGCAGACCAGAGGCGCTCGCCGTGGTCGAGGCCTTCCTGAAGACCGAGATGGGCCAAGGCTGCGAATTGCTGTCGTCCGCCGCGCTGGCCAAACGCCAGCCGCAGCTCGATCCCGGACGTTTTGCAGGCGGGTTGTGGAGCCCGCACGAACTGCGCGTGGAATCAAAGGAGGCGATCCCACGCCTTGCCGCCTGGCTCGCGACGCATCATGGGGTGGAATTTCGCCGCGAGACCGCAGTGCAGGCAATCGAACCGCCGCTGATCGAGACCAGCCGCGGCGCGATACGCGCCGGCAAAGTGATCGTCTGCCCGGGTGACGACCACGCCACGCTCTTACCAGAACGGATAGCTGCCTAC
>JAXDOO010000217.1:0-3256 GCA_034668865.1 Alphaproteobacteria bacterium | reverse complement strand
GATCTGGACGGCCATGACACCTTCCATCTCTGTTCGGGCATTCAGCGAAGCGACCAGCGCCAGCGCTCCATTGACCGTCGTCTCGTCAGCTCGGTCCCACGGACCAGGTCGAAGAGCCTCCATCAGCTTGCCGAGCATCACGCGCGCAAATTCGTCAGAGAGCGTGTTCCCGAAAACTTGCCGCATTGCAGCTTCGTGGGCGGCTAAATCGGCTGTGGGCGCATAACAATCGTCATTCTGGTCTGAGGGTCTGAGGGCTTCCTAACCCGTGGAGGAGCCTTCCTGGAGCTCTTGAGAGGCACCTGAGACGGCGCGACTACGACATCGCCGGTTTTGACTGCAGGTACCTTGAGGCGGACAGGAGTACGCTGGGCAGCGTCGTCCGCCAGCCGAGCTGCATCGCGCCCTCGGATCCGCTCCTTCACGCAAGTCTGGACAAATCCTAACAGTCCGGATGATGGCGGGAAGCCTTATCAAAGCCGGTGAGATTGTCTTCGGCAACACTGCAGATCACCGCGAGATCGCACGTTGGGAGAACGCAGTGGAAGAGCTCGAGTCACAAGGATTGATAGTCGCAAAAGGTAACAAGCGTGAGGTTTTTGAAGTCACCGACAAGGGCTATCGTCGGGCCGACGAACTGAAAGTTGAGTCCTCGTGACTCCCGCCCGCGCCCGCGAGATTCTGGAAGCCGGGAAGTCGACCGGCGAATGCCGCCGTGGGGCTGGCTGATTGCCGAAAAGGGCATCAACAATGCGATGGATGATCGTCGCCTTTGCTATCGTTGTACTCCTGATCGTGGATTATTCGTGGTATCGAGGCTACTACACGGGCAAGATCACGAGTGTCCTTCAGTACGGAATCGAGCAGATTGCTCCCGCGCGGCGTTAGATGTTCTGAATTCCTCCGCCGGCCCAGACTTTGCCAGATTTTGATCAGCGCCCGGCCTGTGGCTCGTACTTCTCAATGACACGCGCGCGGTGCCGCAAGTAAAGCTGCATCGCCGGCATCAGCCGGCCGGCCTCTGCGAAGACTACTCTAGCAGTGTGCAGGTGGTCAGACGCGGCAATGACCCGTTCCAGCCGCAATCGGCCGCGTCCCATTGCTCAACGCGGAAATCCCAGGCTGTGACGATTCACCGCCAAATAGTCAGGCTTGCGGTTGTCGCCGTTTTTCAAGCTCAGGAGATGGAGGCCATAGGGCTGGCCGATCTCCTCCAGCATCCAATGGGCGATCGAGGAGCGTGAAGGAGCGGCATGATAAAGCGTGAGCTTGGCCATAGGAGAATCTCATTTTGAATCCCGCTTGCCAGCGAGACATGATGGCATTCCTGCGAAACAGCCGGGCGATATCGGCGCGCTGGACATGCTCGCGCCCGACAGCCCCCTTCCCGGCTTGCCCGCCATCCGGAATTGCGGGACGATGGATCGCCTTCCGGCCATCCGCGGTCCTCTTCCTTTGTCGAGGCGATAATGCAGAATTCGGTTGCTCGCGCGAAAACATTGTTCGTTCTTTGGCTCGCCGCATGCGTGCTCGGCCTGCTGCCGGCGCCCGCGTTGGCGCAATCGCAGAATTATCCCAACCGGCCGGTGCGCCTGGTCGTGCCGTTCCCGCCCGGCGGCATCGCCGACGTGGTCGCGCGCGTCATGGGCCAAAAACTGTCGGAAGCGTGGGGTCAGCAGGCGGTGATCGACAACCGTGCCGGCGCGAGCGGCACGCTCGGCGCCGATGCGGTCGCAAAGGCGACGCCTGACGGCTACACTTTGCTGCTCACCACCGGCGATTTCATCACAACGCCTACTTTGATGCCGAAAATGGCATTCGATCCCTACAAGGATCTGATCCCGATCATCATGATCGCGCGCGGGCCGCTGCTGCTGGGCGCCAATTCCCAATCGTCGATCGGCTCGCTCAAGGATCTGCTGACGGAAGCCAAGGCGAAGCCCGGAACTATCGCTTTCTCCTCACCGGGAAACGGCACCATCAATCATCTTGCCGTGGAATGGTTGGCGATCGAGGCCGGTGTGAAGCTGCTGCACGTCCCCTATCGCGGCGGCGTGCCGGCGGCGGTTGGCGTAGCTGCGGGCGATGTACCAATCGGCGCTCTTACTCCTTCGTCTGCGGCGCCATTCCTCGAAGCCGGCAAAGTCAAAATCCTTGCGCTGATGACCAAGCAACGGCCGTCGTTCACGCCGCCGGAATGGCCGACGCTGGCGGAGAATGGGCTGCCGGTCGACGCCGCGCTGTGGGTCGGGCTCTTCGCTCCGGCCGGCACCCCGGAGCCGATCCTCAGCCGGTTGAACGATGACGTAGCCCGCATCCTGCAGGACGAGACCGTGCGGCAGCGGCTGAACTCCGTCGGCACCGAGGCGTCGGCCATCAGCCGGGCCGATTTCGTGGAGCGCATTCGCGCCGACGCGGAGCGCTATAGCCGCGTGATCGAGCAGGTCGGCATCCGTATTCAGCCTTAGGGGGCGTTGGCGGTCCGCCGCACCAACGGATAGTCACCGCTCTCGTACAAGCGCCGGATTGCCTCGCTGTCGAAACGCTCCTCATCCACTTCCAGGACGGCGCCTAATAAGAAGTCCTGCGGCATTTCCTCGATGGCGAAACGGATCGCCTCCGCCGCCGTGTCAAAGCGGCGATACCCGGCCGGGCGGTTGCCCTTCTTGCTCCGGCTGGGAAAAAGCTCCGCGGGAACCTGATAGTCGAAAACGGCCATCATGCATTTAATCACGTCGGCGGAGTGAAAGCGAGACCTTGGTTGTTGACTGCTCGATCAACATCGCACCCGATCCAGCACCGCCTGCAGGAATTTCAGTGTTTTTGAGTAAATTCCGGGTGCTTCGCTCTCGCGCGGCCCACCGATCCCGAGCGCAAAAGTGCTGCCGAACTGTGAGGACCGTGCGCTAAGCCAATCGACCGCCCTTGCAACTTCGTTCGGCTCGCCCAGGTCTATAATAAGCAGCGGCTTTTGAAACTTTTGCGCCAAGCCGCGCGCGAGCTCGGTGCCGCTAGAGAGTAACTGCCCTGCAGGATTGGCGATTATCAGCACCGCATCGCTGTCGCGTATAGTCCACTCCGTGCGCTGCGCCGGATCTGCTAATGGGGTTTCGTATAACAACGAATATTTCGCCAGCAGACCAGGCGGATGTGGGAAGTCTTCCGCCCAGCCGCCGCTCGGGCACCAGCCGGCATAAGCTATGTTGCGATCGAGTGCGATATCGAGGGCGGCGCGATCCACGCCGCTCTGCCCTCC
>JAXDOO010000216.1:0-3833 GCA_034668865.1 Alphaproteobacteria bacterium | reverse complement strand
CGGGATTCCGCGGACCATGGCCTCCGCCGCCGCCATTCCAAAGCATTCATATTCGGACGCAAGTACGAGAAAGTCGATCTCGCGGAAGAACTTCTCTCGCTGTTCCTTTTGCACAAAACCAAGCCAGCTTAGGTTGCCGCTCCCGGAGTCCAATGCTCTGAGCTCCCGTTCGTAGGCGTCAGGGCCCCCTCCTCCTGCCAGCAGCAGCTTGACGCCTGCCGTCTGCAGGGATGCCGTGATGATGTGCTCGAGGTTCTTCTTGGGATGGAATCGGCCTAGATAGCCGAGCTGAATCGGCGGCGGCGCAGCGAATCCGTTCCGGATGGCGACCGGCGCGGGCGCTATTGTATCTTCGTACACCGGGTGGGGTATGACGACGGAATTGCGATGACGGGGGGAATCGCGCTCTTCCAGCGCGGATGAGTGAACGATGCAGCCGGCTAGTTTAATGTAGTAGTAGGCGAGGAGACGTTTTGCCAATGCCCGCAAGCGAGATCGGGTTCTGCGGCGTTCTTCGAACGTCAGTGTTTCGTGCGGCGTGACTACGCTGCGCCGCCCTGTTAGCCTGGCAATCAGCACTGCGAGTATGCTGATCGGTACCCAGCAGCCATCTACATGGATGATGTCGAAATTCTGCGATCGCCGATAGACCAACAAGCACGCGCTTAGGAGATCGCGGACGACATGCACTTTGATGCCGTTAGCGACAAGGCGCTGGTGATCAGGAAAATCCTTGATCTCGGCACGAGGTGGCCGAAAGGTCAGGCATTCAATCGTCGCCCCCGCCGCGGCGGTGGATATGACCGCCGCACTGAAGACGCTAGGTGGTCCGCCGGTCGCCGGATCAAGGCTGCCCAATACCCGTAGAACCCGCATGCAGCCTATACCCGTGGCCCAGTCCCCGGACGAGACGCATGTAATGACCGGACGAGACGCATGTATTGAAAATTTGCGACAGTTACATGATGCACATCAAGCGCCGGCCAACCGACCCCCCGCCGGACGTGAATCCCCTGATACAGGAACGCCCTTGACGGCGAGGCGCGGTCGCGACGCTGGTCAGGGCCATGACTTTAAGCGTGTAGCCTTCGTCGGTTGTGATCGGGGCCGATCCTCGGGGAAAAAAGCATCAGCATGACAGCCACCCCATGTATGTCCCCAAGGTTGAACAGCTGCGGTTGAAAGAATGAGGCGAATGTCATCGCGACGAGACCTCCCGCGCGCGCTGAAGCGAGGCGACGAAGGCGATCGTCCGCCGCCGAAGGAAGCCAGGCTGCATCGATCAACGCGATGACGACGATGGAGACCGTCGAAGCGATGATCAAGCCGCCTCCCACCACTCCGAACTCTATCAGCCATCTGAGGTACCCGTTATGGCCTGCGTGATCGATCGGCGGCCGCTTGAATCCAAGGCCGAACGGTGCATCGGCAATGGCCGCAAACGCTATACCCCACTGATCGTCCCGCCCGGTGAAGCCCGAATCCAGGTTCCTTGCAGGATCATTAAGCGCAAGCACATCCATGAGCATCCGGGGAAACAGGAGCAGACAAGCGACCGCGGCCAGCGCCAGGAGGGCAAGCTTCAATCTGGAAGGCCTCGAACCCATCTCGAATACCAAAAATGCAAGAAGGCATCCGATCACGGCGAAGCGTGAACTCACCGCGGCGGCCAGAATGAGACAGGCTACCCTCAGGCCGAGCATGACAAGTCCTTCGCAGTACTGCGACAAGACGAACCCGGCGAGCATGATTGAGCCGAACGCGTTCGGATGTATCCCGCCGACGAGGCGGCCCTCCGGCCAGCCAAAAATAGCGATTGCACAGATGCCGAAGGAAAGGAATACCACCGAGATCCCGCCGAGGCAGATCGCTAGTGAATCCGGGCGCATGGTCCATACGGCAGAAAGGCACAAGATAACGACGAACAAGGCGAGCGTGTAGGCGATACCCTCGATGATCGAGGCCTCCGGTCCATGAAATTGCAGGGCCAGCGATGATAAAATGACGAGGACGATCGTTGCCTGGAAGGGCGAGTATCGGATCAGCACGCCCGCCGTCCGGGCGGGAATAACAGCCATTGTGACAACGACGAACAGGAGCAGTCCTGACGCCTGATAGATCAGCACCTGATTGGTCGTCTCCTCAAACACGTTGAGGGGGATCAGAGGAAAACTTAATAGCGCGCACCAGATCCACAGCGATATCATCACTAGCCCGTCGCGCCACAGCTCCTGGCGCGTCAAGGTCAACTGCGGAACTGTACTGTTGGCTGTCGCGCTCACCAAACCCCAGTCATTCTCGCGGACCCGCTGCCGAGTCGGCACGAAAAGCCCTATGATACCGGCCGCTGCAGGCTCTAACATCCGCATTTGACCGTTGGGTGACTGGCCTGCGCAGCCATGAGAACCGCCCCCGCCCGCGCTGACACCATAATATGTGAATGTATCGTCCGCTATCCGAAAAGGACGGTTCAGCCGAAGTCACATTACCAACAATAATGTGCGTTACTCAGGTCTCCGAGGTTAGCCGATCATCCGCAGCCTGCGCATCGCCCCCAAAAGAATATTAGAGAGTTGATTCATCAGATGATTGTGCTGTACGAACAATGTTACGGCGCACGTCTTCCGCAAGACACGTCTTCCGTGAGACCTATCTTCCTAAGCCGAAGCGGGCGATCGCGGCAACTCCCGCCGGATTGGGCCACGCGGTCGGTAGATTTGGACCAGCCCGGGCCTGATGGCAACCAGCTTGGGTCACCGTGATGCGCAACTCTGTTGTTCTTCTCATCGGCCTGTGTCTGATCGGCTTGTTCGTGATTGGCGATGCCAAGGCGCAGGTCCTGACCGCTCCCCTGGTCGTAGATCATCTCCAGGATACGCCAGCTCCGAGACCGAAGAGCGCCACTCCAGGCCCCGCCGCGCCATCCGCGACTGCAGCCGCCGAACGTGCCCCGAGCGCCAATCCGCTGTGGACGATTCCGCTTACAAGTTTGACCGCGACCCGCCAGCGTCCGGTCTTTTCTCCATCACGACGTCCGCCGGTGGTCGTGGTAGCCAAGGCTCCTCCGCCGCCACCTCCACCCCCACCGAAGCCGCCTGAACCCGAGAAGCTGCAACTTTCTCTGGTCGGAACCATCCTGGGGGAGAACGGCGAACGGATCGGCCTGTTCGTGAACCCGGTCGAGAGGGCCGATAGGAACGCGTTGCGCCTGAAAGTCGGCGAGAATATTAAAGGATGGGTTCTGCGTGAAGTGCTACCGCGCCAGGTGGTGCTTGAAAAGGGGCAGCAAAGCGCCGTGCTGGAATTGCCGCGGCGTGATGTGAGCAAAGGCGGCTCCGGACTCGCCCAGGTGAGCCGCCCATCTCCGCCGGGCGTCGGACAACCACCCGACAGCACACCAGCAGATATGCGCAGAGAATAAACAGAAGCGGGGCCCGACCGTCCGACGCGATCGACTATTGTCGGCCGATGGCTGCGCGAAGGTCAGGCACGGCAGCGGAAGGTGCTGCCATACGGTCGCGCATCGCCCACAAATCGGCCGTGCGGGTTGCGATCTCTTGTTCGAGGCGTTGCCGCAACACTCTGTCAAGAAATGCATCGGTCAGCGACGGCGTCAATTTGGCGCGGGTATAGCCGTCGCGGCTCTTGCGGCGGTCGAGCCGGATCGCAGCTGCGGCGGCGCGTGCCGCTGCCGGATCGCAGTCCATCAATGCGGCGAGTTCATCGTAAGTCAACCAGATCTGCGGCACGCCGGGGGGCTCCCATGTTCTGGGCGATATTCCGGCGCAGTTCTGACTTTTTCTTTAAGATCGGTCACAGCAACGATAAGAAAC
>JAXDOO010000215.1:0-15135 GCA_034668865.1 Alphaproteobacteria bacterium | reverse complement strand
ATATGACCATGGTCGCGGTAGCCGGTGATGATCTGGTCGCCTTGCTTCAGCGCCATCTGCATGCCGACGACGACCGCTTCCTGGCCGATGTAGAGATGGCAGAAACCGCCGATGAGGCCCATGCCATACATCTGGCCCGCCTTCTCCTCGAAGCGCCGGATGGCGAGCATGTCGCGATAGGCGACAAGCTCCTGCTCCTTGCTGAACTCGGGCACTGAACCCTTGCGGCCATCGCCCTTGGAATCGGCGCGGCTAGAGGTGTCTTGTGCGGCGGATTTGGCAGAGGAAACGGCGGCCATGGGGCTCCTGAGGCGGGATTGCGTGGGGCGCAGAACCCCATAGCCCAATTCGTGAAAAGGCGAAAGCGCAGGCACCCTGGGAGCCGTTACACGAAAGTGAAGGGTCACGCGCAATTTTAGGGCAATAACAGCAGGAAGACCGCAATATTCGGTCGGGCTTCTATCGCGGCTTCAGATTGAGCGTCAGTTCGCGCGGATGCATGTAGTGCAATTCCGCGCGCGCCCTTTCGTCAAGAAGGTCCGGGTCCAGGCGGTCTGAGCGCAGCAAGGAGACGCGCCGTTCCCATTGCAGCCGCTCTACTTCGGCGCGGCCGAACTCGGTGGTCAGTTCGGCGATCTGTTCCTCGAGCTGCTGCTGGGCAAGCAGACCGTGATTGCCGGAGAAGGCGTTGACCGCGAAATAGCCGATGAAGAGAGCCGCGATGGCGTAGAGACTGAGCGCGGTGAAAAACGAACGCAACCGTCTGCGGGTGACCATGATCCACCATGGCCTGTTCGCTCTTAATGTGACTTTAACGCCGGCCGCGACCGGCGAGCAAGACCACGAAGTAATTTAAAATCAAATGGATGAACAGACTTCTTACCGGAGCGATGGAGGATTAGCTGGCGCGCCGGCTGCGCCCGGCAAAAGGATTCTCTTTTTCACGCAGCGTGAGTCGGATCGGCGTGCCCGGCAGGTCGAAAGCATCGCGCAATCCGTTGACGAGATAGCGCCGGTAAGCATCAGGCAGCGCATCGGCGCGCGTGCAGGACAGGATGAAGCTCGGCGGACGGGTCTTCGGTTGGGTGATGTAATTGAGCTTCAGCCGACGCCCGGATACTGCTGGTGGCGGATGTTGCGCCAGTGTGGCACCGAGCCAGCGATTGAGCGCAGCGGTGGACACGCGTTTGTTCCAGACCGCGTGACTATCGGTCACAGCCTGCAACAGGCGGTCTACGCCCTCTCCGGTGATGCCGGACACAGCGACCACCGGCACGCCCTTCACCTGCGGCAACCAGTGGTCGGTTTCCTCGCGGAGTTTTTTGAGCACGCCGGCCTGTTTCGGCATCAGGTCGGATTTGCTCATGGCGATAACGAGCGCGCGGCCTTCCCGCTCCGCCAGATCGGCAATGCGCAGATCCTGTTCCTCGAAGGCATGCTCGGAATCCATCAGCACCACGACCACATGGGCGAAGCGGACGGCATTGAGCGCGTCCGCGACCGAGAGCTTCTCCAGCTTCTGGTCGATCTTGGAGCGGCGGCGCATGCCGGCGGTGTCGTAGATCAAGAAGTCTCGCCCCTGCCATTGCAGCGGCACGGCGATCGAGTCGCGGGTGATACCGGCTTCCGGTCCGGTAAGCAGACGCTCCTCCCCGAGCAAATAATTGATCAGGGTCGATTTACCGACATTGGGACGGCCCACCACTGCCACGCGAATGGCTTCCGGTGCTGCGGGATCGATACCCGTTTCTTCGTCGGTCTCGGAAGGCAATTCCGTCGCTTCCGGCAAGGCGGAACGCAATGCGTCATAAAGATCGGAAAGGCCTTCGCCGTGTTCGGCCGAAATCGCGATCGGCGCGCCCAGCCCGAGCCGATAGGCTTCCATCGCTCCCGTCTCGCCTGCTTTGCCTTCGCTCTTGTTGGCCACGACGATCACCGGCTTGCCCGCGCGGCGCACTAGCTCCGCAAAACCTTTGTCGGCCGGCAGAGGTCCGCTGCGCGCGTCGATGAGAAAGAAGATAGCGTCGGCATCCGCCAGCGCCGCTTCGGTTTGCGCGCGCATTCGGCCGGACAGGCTCTGGGCCGTCGCGTCTTCGAGGCCAGCGGTGTCGACGACGGTGAAATCGATGTCACCCAGACGCGCCTTGCCCTCGCGGCGGTCGCGCGTTACGCCGGGCTGGTCGTCGACCAATGCCAGTCTGCTTCCCACCAGCCGGTTGAATAGTGTGGACTTGCCGACATTAGGCCGGCCGACAATGGCAACGGTAAAGCTCATGACGCGATGATCCGGCCGCGGAAACGGGCTTTGCGCATGATCCGGCGAAGTGGAACCCGGTTCGCCGATAAGATCATGCGCCACTTTAATAATTAGCGCGCGATCGGGCGCAAAACCGGTACCCAGTTTTGCTGATCGCGCTAAGTTATCGCGTAACCATTGTCAGCGCGAAAAGGTGCCGGGGTCGGGCGGCGGCCAATTGGCCTGGTTTTTCGGATCCGGCCAGTCGGCAGCCGGCGCTGTGCTCTGAGCGGGTCTCGGTGCCGGAGCATTGCTCGGGTCCGGCCACGCGACAGCCGGCTGGTTGCTCGTCGCCGCCTGCGCAGGCTTGGCAGGCGCAGCGCTGACCGGGGCGCGAACCGGGGCGGGTTGCGGCGGGGCGCTGGCCGTTCGCGGCTTGGGCGCAGGCCGGGTGGCTTGCGGCCGCGCCGGCTGAGCCGGTTTCGCGGCCGGCGCCGGTTCCGGCGCGGCAGCGGCTTCGACCACGGGCTGTTGATTACCCTTCACCAATTCGGGCGGCACACCTTCCGGGACACCGGGTACGCCAGTTGGAAAGACCGGCTTGCGTTCGCCGGGGAGCTTCGTCTTTGTGTTGAAGAAGTCGCCAGAAATCCAATCGGTCGGATCAAAATTGCCGCTGGTGCCGCTGCATGCGGAGAGCAATAGCCCCGTCATCAGCCCTGCAACAACCGGAATCGCGCGGACGCGGAACATACGGTATCTCCTGCTCAGCTGTTGCCGGTGTCAGGGGCCAGCGCCATCAACATTTCAATTCGTTTGCGCAATCCTGCCGGCGCCGCGACGTCGGTGACGATCTGGTCGAACCACTTGCGCGCGGCCGCGGCGTCATTGGCGCGCAAAGCTGACAGCGCGAGCATCTCGCGCGCGGAATTGCGGAAAGGGCGCTCCCGCCCAGTCGCGGGCTCAAGACGCCGGCGCAGATCCTCATAGGACGCGGTATCGACCAGAAGGAAGCCGGCGCGTACGGCGGCCAGGTCCCGCATCGTCTCGTTCAGGCGAGAATCCGCTGCGAGCGCATCGTAGGCTTCAATCGCGGATTTGGGATCGCGCTGCGCCAGTTCACCTGCTGCCTGCAGACGGGCAAGGGCGCGATATCCGGCCGCGCCTTTCTCCGCTACCTTGGTGAAGGCAGCTTCCGCTTCGTCGTGTTTGCCTTCGGCGCTCAGAGTCATGGCGGTCTGGAAAGCGCCGCCCGCTTCGGCAGCCTGTTTTGATTCCCACCATTGGTTGAGGCGCCAGCCGCCGACCAGACCGACAAGCAGAATTGCCCCGCCGATGATGAAGACCTGATAGCGATCCCAAAGCCTTCTTAGCTTCTCGCGCCGGACTTCTTCATCAACTTCATTGAAAATGTCGGACACTAACTTCTCCAACCCTCTGCAAATACATCAATTCCCCGGAAGGCCGGTAACCTACCGATATGGCACAGGCAAGGCAAAGGATTAGGCCCCAACGTAAAAGCGCGCTCTAATGCTCAGCGGTCCTTGCGCTTCATGGGATAGACATGCTCGGGGCCCGGAAAAGCCCTCGCCCGCACCTCGGCCGCATAGGCTTCCACCGCCTTGCCAATAGACGGCCCGAGATCGCTATAGCGCTTGACGAATTTCGGCGCCCAGGGGGATAGGCCGAGCATATCTTCCAGCACCAGGATCTGGCCGTCGCAGGCCGGGCTCGCGCCGATACCGATGGTAGGGACGGGAATCTGCGCCGTGAGCTTGCGTGCCAGTGGCTCCGCCACCGCCTCCACCACTACGGAAAAGGCGCCGGCCTCCGCCACCGCCCGGCCGTCCTCCTCGAATTCTGCCCATTCCGTCTCTTCGCGCCCGCGCGCGCGGAACGAGCCGAGCACATTCACCGCTTGCGGCGTCATGCCGATATGCGCCATCACCGGCACGCCGCGTTCCACCAGGAAAGCGATCGTTTCCGCCATACGGCGTCCGCCTTCGAGCTTGATGGCGCCGCAATGGGTTTCCTTCAGCACCCGCGCAGCGGAATGGAAGGCCTGTTCCTTCGAAGCCTCGTAGGATCCGAAGGGCATGTCCACGACGACGAGCGCGCGTTTGGAGCCGCGCATCACGGCGCGGCCTTGCAGGATCATCATCTCGAGCGTCACCGGAATGGTGTTTTCCAGCCCGTGCATCACCATGCCAAGCGAGTCGCCGACCAGGATCACGTCGCAATGCTGATCGAGGATACGCGCGGTATGCGCGTGATATGAGGTGAGGCAGACAAGGGGCGCGCCGCCCTTACGGGCGCGGACGTCAGGCGCCGTCAGCCGCTTGATCTCCTGCTGCAGCGACATGCCCCTCTCCTGGCTCAGCCGAGCGCTTTAAGCGCCGCGCGGCCGGCATATTTGCCTTGCGGCCCCAGTTCTTCCTCGATGCGCAAAAGCTGGTTGTATTTGGCGACGCGATCGGAACGCGCGAGCGAGCCGGTCTTGATCTGCCCGCAATTGGTGGCAACGGCGAGATCGGCGATGGTGGTGTCCTCGGTTTCGCCGGAGCGATGCGACATCACCGCGGTGTAACCGGCCTTCTGCGCCATCTCGACCGCAGCCAGCGTCTCGGTGAGCGTGCCGATCTGGTTGACTTTTATCAGGATGGAATTGGCCAGTCCGTCCTCAATGCCTTGCGCCAGACGTTTGACGTTCGTGACAAAAAGATCGTCCCCGACCAGCTGGCATTTGCCGCCGATCATTTCGGTCAGCAACTTCCAGCCTTCCATGTCATCTTCCGCCATGCCGTCTTCGATGGAGACGATCGGATAGCGCGACACGAGATCAGCGAGATATTTCGCCTGCTCCTGATGCGTGCGCGTCTTGCCCTCGCCGTCGTAGACATATTTGCCGCCCTTGAAGAATTCGGTGGAGGCGCAGTCGAGTCCGAGCACGACGTCTTTGCCTAGCGTATAGCCGGCCTTCTCCACCGCCTTGACCACGAATCCGAGCGCGGCGTCGGCGGAGGGCAGGTTCGGCGCAAAGCCGCCCTCGTCGCCGACATTGGTATTGTGGCCGGCTTGCTTCAACGCGGATTTCAGGGTCTGAAAGATTTCCGCGCCGGCGCGCAGCGCATCGGCAAAGGTAGATGCGCCGATCGGCAGCACCATGAATTCCTGGAAGTCGATCGGATTGTCTGCATGCACGCCGCCATTGATGATGTTCATCATCGGCACGGGCAAAAGCCGGGCGGAGGTGCCGCCGATGTAACGATACAGCGGCAGACCGCTCGCGATCGCTGCCGCTTTAGCCACTGCGAGTGAGACGCCGAGCAAGGCATTGGCGCCGAGTCGGCTTTTGTTCGGCGTGCCGTCGAGCGCGATCAGGGTCTCGTCGATCTTCGCTTGGGCTTCCGCATCCATGCCGCCGATCGCGTCGAAAATCTCACCGTTCACCGCATCGATCGCCTTATGCACGCCTTTGCCGCCATAGCGTTTCGTGTCACCGTCGCGCAGCTCCACCGCCTCATGCGCGCCGGTGGAGGCGCCAGACGGCACTGCGGCACGGCCCATGGAGCCGTTTTCCAGCACGACATCGACCTCCACGGTCGGATTGCCGCGGCTGTCGAGAATTTCACGTCCGATAATGTCAACGATGGCAGTCATATAAGGCGGTACCCATTTCTTATCTCGGGCTTCTACAGGATAGAATTTAACGCGAAAAGAGCCGATCCGCCTCTTACTGCGTTAATGCGCTTAAGAAGACAATCGCCGGAGGAGCTCATGCTATGAAACAGACCGTCGAAAAGGTCTTCCTCTTCATCACCGCCATGGTCGTCGGGCTTGCCGGCATTGCCCGGGCGGCGCCGCTGGCCGCAACCGATTTCATCGACACATTCGATACGCCGGTCTACGTGACCCGCGCCCCCGGCGCGAACACTTTGCTGTTCGTGGTGGAGCAGCCCGGTCTCATCCGCGTGCTAGAGAACGAGGTCAAGCTGGCTACGCCCTTCCTCGACATCACGCATCTCGTTTCCTTCGACGGTGAGCGCGGCTTCTTATCGATGGCGTTCGACCCCAACTACGCCACCAACCGGCTTTTCTACGTGGTGTTCACCAACCGAAATGGTGACGTCGAAGTCGACGAGTTCCGGCGCTCGGGCAATCCGAAGGTGGCAAATCTGGCCTCGCGCCGCCGTGTGCTGGTTGTTCCGCATCGGGATGCCAGCAACCACAATGGCGGGCAGCTGCAATTCGGACCCGACGGCCATCTCTATATCTCCATCGGCGACGGCGGCTCGACCCCGGAGAAGGCGCCCCATCTGAAATCGCTGCTCGGCAAGATCCTGCGCATCAATCCGCGCCAGCAAGGCGTGAAGCCCTACACCATTCCGTCCGACAATCCGTTCGTCGGGACCGCCAATCGCGGCGAAATCTTCTCCTACGGCTTGCGCAATCCGTGGCGTTTCTCCTTCGACGGCAACCGCATCGCGATCGGCGATGTCGGCCAAGGCCGGCGGGAGGAGCTCAATTTCCTCATGCTCGGCGCCGCCAAGCACGCGAATTTCGGCTGGCCGGAATTCGAAGGCAATCTGCCGTTCGACGATTCACATCCCGGCGCGCATCCGCCGAAATTTCCGATGTATGTCTACGGCCACGATAGGGGCGGTTGCGCCATCATCGGCGGCTACATCGCGCACGATCCCAGCGTGCCGCTGATCCGGAACAGGTATCTCTACGGCGATCTCTGCACCGGCCGCATCAACATATTGACCCCGAACGTTCAGTCGCAAACGGCGACGGATGTGCGCTTCACCGGCATAATCGCCAGCGGTCTGAGCAGTTTCGGCATCGGGCCGCAGAACCAGATCTATATCACGCAGACCGGCGGTGCCTTGTCGAGGATCGTGGCGCCCTAGGCCGTGCCCTCGCGCATGGCGCGGAAATGCTCTAAGAAGCCGCGCCATGCGCAAGTCAAAAATCAAGACCCGCCTGCTCGGGAAGCCGACGATCTGGCCGGCCTCGCCCGCCGACGCCGTGCTAGACCGTGTCGCCAACCCACATCCGGACACCGATTACGTCGCACGCTTCACCGCGCCGGAATTTACCACGCTCTGCCCGATCACCGGCCAGCCCGACTTCGCGCATCTGGTGATCGATTACGTGCCGGGGCGATGGCTGGTGGAGTCGAAGTCCTTGAAGCTGTATCTCGGCAGCTTCCGCAACACCGGCATGTTTCACGAAGACTGCACGGTGGCGATCGGGAAAAAACTCGCCGGCCTGCTGAAGCCGAAATTTTTGCGCATCGGCGGTTACTGGTATCCGCGCGGCGGCATGCCGATCGACGTGTTCTGGCAGACCGGGAAATTGCCCGCGGGCGTCTGGCTGCCGGACACTGGAGTCGCGCCTTATCGCGGGCGCGGCTGAGGCATCGCATGATCCCGAAAAAAAGTGGGAACGGTATCCACTTTTGCTGATCGCGCGCTAGGCGGTGGCGAGTGCGCTGATCAGCTGCGCCACCACCTCGGCCGGATTTTCAGCGCGCATGACGGCGCCCATGACGGCGATACCTGCGGCGCCGGCCATCCGGCAGTCCGACACATTTTGCGGATCGATCCCGCCGATGGCGACGACGGCCACCGGGCAAGCCGCAGCGATCAGCGCCAGTCCTTCCGGCCCGAGCGCGGGGCCGTAACCCGGCTTGCTCTGCGTTTCGAACAGCGGCCCGGCCATTACATAGTCCACGCGTTTCACATCGACGTTGCGTGCTTCTTCCACAGCGTGGATCGACAAGCCGATCAGCGCGTCTTTCCCGAGCACACCGCGCGCTTCGGCAAGGTCGCTGCCGGCGGAAAGGTGCACGCCATGGGCGCGCGCCTCCTGCGCAAGCGCGGGATCGCCGTGCAGCGTCACTTTGGCTTGGAATTGTTGTGCGCGACCCAAAAGCTCGCGCAATAGCGAGGCCTGCTGCGCTTGCGAAAGATCTTTTTCACGCAGGCTCAGCCAGCGGCAGCCTGCCGAAAAGGCGGCTTCTGCGATGTCGCAAATATCGCCGCGCGCCTGATGCCGATCGGTGATCAGCAATAGCGGCGGCGAAGGCAGCGTCACGTGCCGACAAGGCCGAATTGCGGGCTGGAAGGCTCGGCGTTGGTCCGTTTCGGGATCCGGCCTGACAGATGCGCCAGCCGTCCGCCCTCGACCGCGGCGCGCATCGCGAAGGCCATGCGCACGGGGTCGTTCGCTTTCGATACCGCGGTGTTCACAAGCACGGCCGCGCAGCCTAGTTCCATGGCCAGTGCGGCGTCCGAGGCCGTGCCGATACCGGCATCGAGCACGACCGGCACGGGGCTGCGCGCGCAAATCAGTTCGATCAAATGCGGATTGGAAATACCGAGCCCTGAGCCGATGGGCGAGCCCAACGGCATTACCGTGGCGCAGCCGAGATCGGCGAGTTTCTCGCAGGTCACCGGATCGTCGTTGCAATAGGGCAGCACGACAAAGCCTTTGGCGATCAGTTCCTGCGATGCAAGCAGCAGCTCTTCCACATTCGGGTAAAGCAATTCGCGGTCGCCGATCACCTCCAGCTTGACCCAGTTGGTCTGCAGTGCCTCGCGCGCCAGCTCCGCCGTGAGCACGGCATCCTTGGCGGTCTGGCAACCTGCGGTATTGGGCAGGAAATGCACGCGGCCGGCCAAGAGGTCGAGCAGGCTTTCTTCCTCGCCCGTCAGGCTGATTCGGCGGACGGAGGCTGTCGCCATCTCCGTGCCACTCGCCGCTACCGCGTCGAGCATGACCTGCCGGTTCGGATAACCGGCGGTGCCGAGGAAGAGCCGCGAATGGAATACGCGTCCAGCGATGACGAGTGGATCGTTCTGTTTCATAGCTTTTTCTTCATCTAGTGCCCCGCTTCCGAACTTCGTGATACGTCTCGGCCCCCTCTAACACGAACTTCGGAAGCAAAGGGGCACTAGCAAGTTATCATTCTAGTGCCGCTTTTCGATTTGAAGTTCCTAACTGAGCTCGCAGCAGGTGTTTAGGAACTTCAAATCGGCGGCATTAGCCTTCATCCTCCTTGCCGCACACGCACGATTTCCACATCGTCACCGGGGGATAGTTTTGTCTGCATCCAGGCCTGCCGGCGTATGACCTGACCATTGAGCGCAACAGCAATGCCCCTGCCGTCAATGTCGATCCCGTTCTGCGCGAGGAGCCCCGCCAGCGTTGCCGCGGAAAGCGGTGCGCCTTCGCCGTTGATGCGGATCATTCCCTGAATCATGCCCATTGGTCTACTCCGCCGCTACCGCCTGCGCGAAGCGCTCAAAGCCGAAATTCGCCACGCGCGGATCGGCTTCCCCGTCCAGCACCAGTGCCGCGATGGCCTCCGCCGTGATCGGCGTGAGCAGAATGCCGTTGCGGTAATGCCCGGTGGCGTAAACGAGGCCCGGCACCGAACTCGCGCCGATGATCGGTGCATCATCCCGGCTGCCCGGCCGAAATCCCACCCACATCTCGTGGATCGGCAGTTCCTCGATTCCGGGAAGCGCGCGCCAGGTGGCCTCCAGCAACGCGAGCTGACCCCCTGCCGTTAAGTGAGGATCGAATCCTTTTTCTTCAACGGTGGCCCCGATCAAGAGCCGCCCGTCCTTGCGCGGCACGAGATAGGCGCCCGGCGCCCAAACCACATGCGTGAGCAGCGGCGCCTGGCGGTCCATGCGCAGCGCCAGCATCTGCCCTTTCACCGGGCGCACCGGCGGCAGCGATGCCGTTGGCAGCCCCGCAATCGCGCGCGACCAGGCGCCGGCCGCAAGGATGACCACGTCGGCGGCAACGGTTTCGCCGCCGAGCCCGATGCCGGTGACGCGATTATCGGAGGTCACGATCCGCTCGACTGGCGCATTTTCCCGCAGCGTGGCACCGGCCTTCAGGACGGCTGCGCGCAGCGCTGCGGCGACAGCGCGGTTATCGACCTGATGGTCCTGCGGACTAAAAATCGCGCCGGAAATGGTGGGCGTAAGATGCGGCTCGCGCCGGCGCACCTCCGCGGTCGTCAGCCATTCCAGCGGCAGGCCCAGCGATTGCTGAAAAGCCAGCACATGTTTCAGCCGTGACTGGTCGTCGCCGGTTAGTGCGAGCAGCAGCGTGCCTTCGGTGCGCAAATCCACTGCCATGCCGGAGACCGCTTCCAGTTCCGCCGCGAAAGCAGGCCACAAATTCTGGCTCGCCCGGTTGAGCGCAACGAGATTTTCCTCGCGCGGCTCAGCTTCCAGATGTGCCGCCAACATGCCGGCGGCGGCATGGCTCGCACCCGACCCGGCCGCGCCCTTGTCGAAGACGGTGACCTTGGCCCCGCTCTGCGCCAGGCGCCAGGCAATCGCCAAACCGATCACGCCCGCGCCGATGACGGCGACGGTCGGTGACGGCGAACGTGATCCACGGGCACTCATCGGCGGCTTCCTACGCTGGCATGACCCAGACAGGTTCGATGGGTTTGATCTCAGCCGCGAAGGTTCGCGGCACCCCAGGCCGTTGGCGGCAATATCGGCATTTTTACCGTGCGAGACAAGGCCGGCAGCTGCGTTCGACGGTTAGTGTTTAGCGAGCGAATCGAATTCCATCAACTTACGAAGCAAGGCTTCCAAGTCTTTGAGCGGAAGCATGTTCGGACCGTCTGAGGGGGCGTGGTCGGGGTCCTGGTGGGTTTCGATGAAAACTCCTGCCACACCGACCGCCACGGCGGCCCGCGCCAGCACCGGCACGAATTCCCGCTCTCCGCCGGAAGAACCGCCCTGCCCGCCCGGCTGCTGCACCGAATGGGTGGCGTCGAAAATCACCGGCGCGCCCGTCGTGCGCGCCAGGATCGGAAGCGCCCGCAGGTCGGAAACCAGCGTGTTATAGCCAAATGAAACGCCACGCTCGGTCACCAGCACGTTGCGGTTTCCCTCAGCCGTGATTTTGGCGACCACGTTCTTCATGTCCCAGGGCGCCAGGAATTGTCCCTTCTTCACGTTGATGGCGCGGCCGGTTTGCGCCGCCGCGATCAGGAGATCCGTCTGCCGGCACAGGAAGGCCGGGATCTGCAACACGTCCACCGCCGTGGCGACTTGCGCGCATTGCGCCGCTTCATGCACGTCGGTCAGGACCGGAAGCTGAAGCTTCTCGCGGATCTCGGCGAAGATCGGCAATGCCTGCGCCAGCCCCATGCCGCGCGCGCTGTCGCCACTGGTGCGGTTGGCCTTATCGAACGAGGTCTTGTAGACGAGCCCGATCTTCAGCCTGGCTGCGATTTCTTTCAGCGCGGACGCCATCTCCAGGGCATGCGCGCGGCTTTCCAGCACGCAAGGGCCGGCGATCAGCGCGAGCGGCAAGCTGTTGCCGAAGCGCGCTTCGCCCACTTCCACGTTCAGGTTCGGTATCGTATCAGCCTTCACCGGCCGGACCATGAAGCGCGCCGCTGGCGCGGTCAACGGGCCTTCGTAGACCTGCGGGAAAGCTATTTCACCAGCATCAGCCGCTGCTTCGGCTCGGCCGGCCGACGACCGACCAGGTCGGCATAATCTTCGATCGGCAGCGGGCGCCCCACCACATAGCCTTGCACCTGATCGCAGGCTTCGCGTGTGAGGAAATCGAGTTGCGATTTGGTCTCGACGCCCTCGGCCACGACCGGAAGCTCGAGACCCCGGCCGAGTCCGATCACGGCGCGGATGATAGCCGCGGACTGCGGGTTATGATCGAGATTAGAGATGAAGGTCTGATCGATCTTGATCTTGTCGAACGGGAAGGACTGCAGATAGGACAGCGACGAATAGCCAGTGCCGAAATCATCCATCGCGATGCGAACACCGAGGAGTTTCAGCCGTCGCAGGATGGAGAGCGCGCTGGAGAAATCCCCGATCAATACATTCTCGGTGATTTCAAGCTCCAGACGGTTCGGGCTAAGCCCGGTCTCCAGCAGCACCGAATGCACCAGACTGACGAGGTCGCCGTGCTGAAACTGCACCGGTGACAGGTTGACGGCTACCTGTAACGGCGCCGGCCAGTCCGCCGCCTCACGGCAAGCCTCCCTTAACACCCATTCTCCGATCGGCACGATCAGGCCGCTTTCTTCCGCCAAGGGGATGAAAGTGCTGGGCGGGACCATGCCGCGGTGCGGATGGCGCCAGCGCAGCAGCGCTTCGAAGCCGACCACCTCGCCGTCGATCTGCGCTTGCGGCTGAAAATATAATTTGAGTTCGCCGCAGGCGGCGGCGGAGCGTAGGTCGAGTTGCAAGTCGCGCCGAGCGCGCAGCAAGTGATCCATCTTCGCCTCGAAGAAACGGATCGATCCACGCGCATCGGCCTTCGCCTGATCGAGCGCAGAGTCGGCGTTGCCCAAAAGCGTCGTGGCATCTTCGCCGTCCGTCGGATAGACCGCCACTCCGATAGTCGCGCCGATACGGAATTCCTGCCCTTCGAGTTCGATCTCTTCATTCGTCGCGGCGAGCAGCTTATCCGCGGTTGCTTCAGCAGTCGCCGGCTGCGGACCCTCAACGATCACAGTGAATTCATCGCCGCCCATGCGGGCAAGAAAACCCCCCTCGACCGCGGCCTGAAGCCGCCGCCCCATTTCACACAAGGCCTGGTCCCCGGTGGCGTGCCCGAAGATGTCATTGACCTCCTTGAAACGGTCGAGATCGACATAGATCACGGCGAAATTCTCACCGCCTTTTGCAGCGCGCTCGATGGCGACCTGGAGCTGCTGCGAAAACGCAGCACGATTGGGCAACTCGGTCAGCGCGTCGTGGTTGGCGAGATATTCGATGCGAGCCTCCGCGCGTTTGCGGTCGGTCACGTCCTCGATGACGTTGACCAAATATTGCGCCTCGCCGGCATTGTTGCGGATCGTCACCTTTTTATTCGTGATCAGCCGCGTGCCCTTGCGCGGCGTTTTCAGGGGATGATCGTTGACGAATATTTCGCTACTGGATGCCAGCAACTCTTCGTCGCGTTGCGCGATGACATCCGCCTGTGCCTTACTGAACACTTCATGCGAGGTCTTGCCCACCATTTCCTCGCGCGACATACCGAAGAAATTTTCGCCGGCGCGGTTGATCAGCACGTAGCGGCGATCCTGCGCGTTCTTGACCACCAACGTGACGGGCACGTGGTCGACAATGGTATCGAGAAAGGCGCGCGTGCGGTCGCGCTCGTGCTCTGCTTGGCGCTGCTCGGTGATGTCGGAATGCGTTGACACCCAGCCGCCGCCAGGCACTCGCCGATTGGTGATGGAGATACAGCGGCCGTCCGGAAGCTCGGATAGCTTTGTTTCGTACCCCTCGGTCGTGAACTTGCCGACCGCCCGATCACCGGTAAACCGCCCACGCTCGTCTGTCAGCGTCGCGACGTATTGCTTGCGGTCGCCGCCGAAGGTTCCGGCCTCCTCTCGCAACCGCAACATGTCGGCGAAGCTGCAGCCGAGCTGGATCGCCTGCGGATCGATCCGGTAGAGCTCCGTGTAACGCTGGTTGAACAGCACCAACCGGTCGTTGGCGTCGAACATCAGCAGACCCTGCAGCATGTTCCGGAGCGCGGCGTCGAACAGCAGGTTCTGCTTGCGCGCCTTCTCCTCGGAAAAGCGGTCGGCGAAAGCGCTGACCAGCGCCATGGCGAACAGGAGGAAGGCGGTAGCGGCCACGCCGAGCGCCAGTGCATTCGACGACAGCGAAAATGGCGCGATGGTCCGGGCCGGATCCGGAATGATCGTCACCGCGGCCATGGCGGTGAAATGGTGGGAAACGATCGCGAGCGTCAGCAGTAGCGCGGCCACGAGCGTTTTCTGCATACTGTCGCCGCGCATGGCGATCTCCAGCGCGAAGGTGCCGAGCAGCATTCCCAGCACAATGGAGGCGACGACCAGATCCATTTCCCACATGATCCAGCCGGGCAGATAGAGCGCCCACATGCCGAGGTAGTGCATGGTGGCGACGCCGCCGCCGACCAGGCCGCCGCCGAGCGCGGCGCCCCAGCGTGAAGGGGTGTAGACCGCGACGCCCAACCCGGCGGCGGTCACCATGATCGCCATGAACAGCGACAGGACGGTCAGACTGACGTCATAAGCGGTGTTAAAACCCGGGTGGTAGGCCAGGATGGCAATGAAATGCGTGGCCCAGATGCCGCAGCCGGTGGCGGCGCCGGCGGTCAGGGTCCACAGGACGCGGGCACGCCCGTTGGCCGCGCGGGCGCGGTGAAACAGGCTGACGGCGCCGAGGCTTGCCAGATAGCAAATCAGGCCCGCCAGAATGACGAGCCGCCAGTCGTGTTCCTCGGTAATGCAGTTGATAACGCGGAACATTTGCTCGCGCCGGTTCCAGCTCCGGTGAGCTTAGAAGTCCAACCTTGTCTTGAAGTTAAAATTTAAGCTACGATTTATCGTGCTATATGAAGCGCTTAGCTGCACAACATGCAGCAGTGGCCGGTCTAAAGGTCGTTAGACCAGCCGGCTCTGCTCCACCGCGGCCTCGACGAAGGAGGCGAAGAGCGGGTGTGGCGCGAAGGGGCGCGATTTCAGCTCGGGATGGAACTGCACGCCTATGAACCAGGGGTGGTCCTGATATTCGACGATTTCCGGCAGCACGCCGTCGGGTGACATGCCGGAGAAGAGCATACCGTGCTGCTCCAGCCGCCCCTTATAGGCGGTGTTGACCTCGTAGCGGTGCCGGTGGCGTTCCGAGATCTCGGTCGAGCCGTAAATGCCTGCGACCCGGCTGCCGCGTTGAAGCTTTGCCGCATAAGCACCGAGACGCATGGTCCCGCCAAGATCGCCGCCGGCGCGCCGCGTCTCCAGTTCGTTGCCACGCAACCATTCGGTCATCAGACCCACGACCGGCTCCGATGTGGGCGCAAATTCGGTGGAATTGGCTTCCGCGATG
>JAXDOO010000214.1:0-2859 GCA_034668865.1 Alphaproteobacteria bacterium | reverse complement strand
ATGATTTTCGTGTTCTCGGACCCGATCTCAAGGACACGGAATTCGCAATTATCGCTGCGCTGCAATTCATCCGTTATCTCAACGACCGCGACAATTTTTTCACCATACACGGCGCCAATCTCAGCCTGTCAATTCCCCATGACGTACGCAATTTCGCCTGCGGGCGTACACCGATCTGCAATGAATGCGAGCGGCTGATCGAAAGTGGGGTGGTCGTCGTCGCGGCGGCAGGCAACCATGGATATAAGAGCTTCGAAACGAAGGAGGGCGCCTACGAAAGCTACGCCGCTTTCAGCGTCACCGATCCCGGCAATGCCGATGGTGTGATCACGGTCGGTGCGACCCACCGGTACTGGCCGCACACCTACGGGGTGAGCTTCTTCTCGAGCCGCGGGCCGACCGGCGACGGACGCCTGAAGCCCGATCTCGTCGCGCCTGGCGAACGCATACACGCCCCATTCCCCGGCGGCGAATGGGGCGATCTCGACGGAACCAGCATGGCAGCGCCGCATGTCAGCGGCGCCGCCGCCATGCTGATGGCGCGCTATTCGGAATTGATCGGGCAGCCGCGGCGGATCAAACGCATTTTGTGTGAGACCGCGACTGACCTCGGCCGCGAACGCAGTTTCCAGGGCCATGGCATGCTCGACGTGCTGCGGGCTTTCCAAAGTATCTGAACGAAGGGAGAGGCATCATGTTTTTTAGTTTGGACGTACGGCGCGCTCGCAAGGGCGACTGCTTGCTTCTGCATTACGGGTCCAAAGACAAACCCGGCTTGGTTATGATCGATGGTGGCCCCAAAGGCGTATACGGTCCGCATCTCAAACCGCGTCTGGAGGACATCAAGAAAAAGCGCGTGAAGGGCAACGAGCCACTTCAGGTCGACCTGCTCATGGTGAGCCATGTCGACGACGATCATATCCAGGGCATTCTCGAGCTCACCAAAGAGTTGCGCGAAGCGATGGACGAGAAGAGCCCGCAGCTCGTGCAGATTCTCAGCCTGTGGCACAACAGCTTCGATAACATCATCGATGGCAAAGGTGACGAATTGACCGCTTCGGTCAAAAGCCAGTTCGGGGCGGCATCGGTGTCCGGAAGCGGCGAGCTCTCGGAGGAAAAGAAAGGGGAGGTGGAGGAGGAATCGAGCGAGGAACCGGAGGTCGTCTCCAGCAGCCTCAAGGTCCTTGCCAGTATCGCCCAGGGCGCCCAGCTGCGGGTGGACGCGGACAAACTCGAGCTTCCGCTCAATGAGGAATTCGGCGGCAAGCTCATCATCGCCGAGGAGGACGCCGAAGCCGTCGATATGGGATTGGGGCTGACGTTCAAAGTCGTGGGACCAATGCTCCCTGAGATCGAGGCGCTGCGTAAGAAACACAATGAGTGGCTGAAGAAACTCAAGGCGGAAGGAAAGAAGCCGTCGGAAGTGCTCGCCGCCTATGTCGACCAGTCGGTGCCCAATCTATCAAGCCTCGTGCTGCTGGCCGAAGTCGATGGCAAGACCATGTTGCTCACCGGCGATGCGCGCGGCGACAAAATCCTGGAAGGGCTCGAACAGACGGGTCTGATCGAAAAGGACGGCAAACTACATGTCGACCTGCTGAAGGTCCCTCACCACGGCAGCGCCAACAATCTTGCCAACGACTTTTTCGAGCGGATTATCGCCAAGCACTACGTGTTTTCGGGCGACGGCGAGCACGGCAACCCGGAACGCGAGTCGCTGGAAATGCTCCTCAAAGCGCGGGGCGACGATGGGGACTTCACGATCCACCTGACCTACCCGATCGCGGAAATTGACGTCGAGCGCAAAAAAGATTGGGAGAAAGAGCAGACTAAGGAGAAGAACAGAAAAAAGAAGAATCCAAAGACGAAGAAGCTGGTCAGAGACGACTGGTCGCCTGAGGAGAACAGCCTAACCGCCTTATTCGCGGACAACCCCAAGTTCGGGAAAAAAGTCAGAATTGTTGACGCGAAAAAACCACATCTGATCGATCTGCTTGAACCTGTCGGATTTTGACCTGTTTTTTGCGCATGGCGAATCCGCGCCGCGGCCGAATGAATAGTGCGGCAACAGCTGGCCGGATCACTCCGCCGCCTGCGCCTCGGCGGCATCCAGGAAGCCGCCGGATTGCCGCCGCCAGAGCGAAGCGTAATGGCCGTTGCGCGCCAGCAATTCGTCATGCGTGCCCTGCTCCACGATGCGGCCGCGATCGAGTACGACCAATCGGTCCATGCGCGCAATGGTAGAGAGGCGGTGCGCGATTGCGATCACGGTCTTGCCGGCCATCAACGTTTCCAAACTGGCCTGGATCGCCGCCTCGACTTCGCTGTCGAGTGCCGAGGTAGCTTCGTCCAGCACCAGGATGGGCGCGTTCTTCAGGATCACGCGCGCCATCGCAATGCGCTGGCGCTGGCCGCCCGAAAGCTTGACCCCGCGCTCGCCAACCTGAGCGTCATAGCCGCGCCGCCCTTTCCAATCCTCCAAGTCGGCGATGAACTCCTCGGCATGCGCAAGCTTCGCGGCCGCGATGATCTCGGCTTCGCTCGCGTTGGGCCGGCCATAGCGGATGTTCTCACGCACCGAGCGGTGCAGCAGCGAGGTATCCTGCGTCACCACCGAAATCTGTGTGCGCAGGCTCTCCTGCGTCACCAGCGCGATGTCCTGGCCGTCGATCAGGATGCGTCCGCCTTCCAGGTCGAAGAAGCGCAGCAGCAGATTGACCAGGGTCGACTTGCCGGCGCCGGAACGGCCGACCAGGCCGATGCGTTCGCCCGGACGCACGTCGAGCGTCAGCCCATCGATCAGGCCGCTCTCGCGCCCATAGCCGAAACTCACGTCCTCGAATCGGATCGCACCGCTGG
>JAXDOO010000213.1:0-4119 GCA_034668865.1 Alphaproteobacteria bacterium | reverse complement strand
TGGCGCCGCCCGGCTTCGGCAATCCCTTGCCCTTCAAGCGAAAGGTGCGGCCGCTCGAGGTGTTTTTCGGGATCGACAGTTCGACCGCGCCACCCAGCGTCGGCACCCGAACCTTGTCGCCGAGCACGGCTTCATACAGCGTGACCGGCAGTTCCAGACGCAAGTCCGCGCCCTCGCGCTGAAACAGCGGATGCGGCGCGATCGACACCGTGATCAGCGCATCGCCGGCGTGCCCGCCGGGAGCGGCGAGTCCCTGCCCTTTCAGCCGGATCTGCTGGCCGTCGGCCAGGCCGGGCGGGATTTTGACTTCCATCGCCTTGCCGGTCGGCAGCTGCACGCGCTTTCTGACTCCCTTGGCCGCTTCCGCCAGCGTGATGGTGAGCGGTACGACCACATCGCGCCCGCCACTCGCCTGTCCAAAATCGTCGGTTTCGAACTCGACGCCGGCGCCCGGCCGGCCGCGGGCGGCGCGACCACCAAACATATCCTTTAGAATATCCTCGAAGCCGCCGAAGCCGCGACCGCCGCCGCCGCCGCTCCCGCCGCGGGCGCGCTGAAATCCTTCCGGCCCGAAGGTGAAGTTCTCGAAGCCGCCTTCATTTCCGAAACCGCCGCCGCCAGGCCGCGCGCCGAAGCCCTGGAAACGCGGCTTGCCCTCCGAGTCGATCTCGCCGCGGTCGAACGCCTTGCGCTTGTCGTCTTCGCCTAGGATTTCATAGGCGGCATTCAGTTCGGCAAAGCGCGACGCTGCCTTGGGATCGTGCTTGTTGGCGTCAGGGTGCAGCTTCTTGGCGAGCTTGCGGAAGGCCGACTTGACGTCGGCCGCGCTCGCGCTCCGTGCCACCCCCAAGATCTCATAGGGGTCACGCATGCTTGAAGACCTCCAAAATCCGATTCCGCGGGCAAAGCCCCAACTGCCGTCAAATGTGGGGCGGGACCGCCGCGACTGCAACGCGTGAATTGCCATGAACGGGGTTTGCTGGATACCGGATCATCCGCTGGAGCATTTGCTCGGGCTGATGCGGATGACGATATCGACGGAGCTACGTGCGCTGCCGGGGCTTGAGCTGGCGCACTTCCCATTTGCCTTGCGGCACGCGGCAGGCTTCGCCCTGCATCCACGATTCGCTGCCGTTACGCACAAAGCTGGCGAGGAAGTCGCGGCAGGTGAGTCCGTCCTGGTTGTAGGCCGACGCGATCGGCGTCACCGTTCCGCGCGAGCCGGTCTGCGGGTTTTCCCAGGGCATGCTGGCATCCTTGCCGCCGCGGGTGAGAACTTCGTTGGCGGCAGCACGGGCGATGGCGAGATCGCCCTCTTCCGGCGCCCCCGGCATCGCGAGCTGTTTCGGCCGCGCAGCCGGCCGGATCGAGCCGGTGATGTCCTGGCTGCCGTCGTCCTTGCTTTTGCCCCACAGTGAATCCAGCTGATAGGAGAAGCTGCAGCCGCCGAGCGGCAGCGCCAGCAGCAGCGCCACGCCTGCCGCAAGCAGGTCCCGCCGGATTGCTCTATAACGGGGCCGCTCGGTCGCAAGGCCTGGCGTCAGCACGGCCACGGGAAACTCCGGGATGTCCGAATCGCCTCCGATAGAACACCCGACCTGGTTAACGACTGGTGATTTCACCGAGGCGGACGAGCCGTTGCGGCTGTTCGCGGCCTGGTTCGAAGAGGCCAAGCGGTCCGAGCCGGCCGATCCCGAAGCCATGGCATTGGCCACGGTCGACGCCGACGGGCTGCCGGACGCCCGCATGGTTCTGCTCAAAGGCTTCGATGAGCGGGGCTTCGTCTTCTACACCAATGTGGACAGCCAGAAGGGCCGGCAACTCGCGCAGACGCCGAAGGCCGCGCTGCTGTTCCATTGGAAATCGCTGAACCGGCAGGTGCGCCTGCGCGGACCGGTCGAGCCCGTGTCCGACGGGGAGGCCGACGCTTATTTCGCCAGCCGCCACCGGCTGGCGCAAATCGGCGCCTGGGCCAGCAAGCAATCGTCGCCGCTGGAAAGCCGGCTGGCCTTCGAGAAGGCGGTGGCGCTCTACACCGCCAAGTTCGGCCTCGGCACCATTCCGCGCCCGCCCAATTGGACCGGTTACCGGGTGATGCCGCTCCTCATGGAGTTCTGGCACAACCGGCCGTACCGGCTGCACGACCGCATCGAATTCCGGCGCGCTGCATCCAATGCACCGTGGGTGAAGACGCGGCTTTATCCGTAAACAGACGCGCTAGCTGACCAGGCGCAAGGTCCGCGGCGCTGGCACCGCCGGGCGGCCGATGGCGTCGCCGTAGTGCTCGATCGGCAAGGGCTTGCCGATCAGATAGCCCTGCACTTCGTCGCAAGCCTCACGCGCCAGGAATGCCAGCTGTTCTTCGCTCTCGACGCCCTCGGCGATGACCGGCAGATTGAGGCCGCGTCCCATTGCGATCACCGCGCGCACGATCGCCACCGCCTGCGGGCTGCTGTTAAGATTGGAGATAAAGCCCCGGTCGATCTTGATCTTGTCGAACGGGAACGATTGCAGGTACGAGAGCGACGAGTAGCCGGTACCGAAATCGTCCATCGCGATACGCACGCCGAGCGCTTTCAGCCGATGCAGGATCGATACCGCGCGGGAGAAGTCGTCGATCAGCACGCCTTCGGTGATTTCCAGCTCGAGCCGGCCCGGCTTCAGGCCGGTTTCCAGCAGCACGGTATGAACGAGATTGGGGAGCTCGCCGTGACGGAACTGCACCGGTGAGAGATTGACCGCGATTTGCAGCGGGCGCGGCCATGAGGCGGCTTCGTTGCAGACTTCGCGCAGGATCCATTCGCCGATCGGCACGATCAGGCCGCTTTCCTCCGCCAGCGGGATGAAAACGCCGGGCGGCACCATGCCGCGGGTCGGATGGCGCCAGCGCGCCAACGCTTCGAAGCCGACGATGGTGCCGTCGATGGTGGCTTGCGGCTGGTAATGCAGCATCAGCTCGCCGCGGGCTACCGCGCCTTCGAGATCGTGTTGCAGCGCGCGCCGTTCGCGCAACCGCTTGTCCATGTCGGCCTCGAAGAAACGCACCATGCCGCGGCCTTCCGACTTCGCCCGAGAGAGCGCGGCATCGGCGTTGGCGATGAGCGCGGTCGCATCCATACCGTCGGTGGGGAAGATGGCGACACCGATGCTGAGCCCGATGCGCAGCTGGTGGCCTTCGATTTCGAACTCCTGGCACATCGCTTCCAGCACGCGCTCGGCGAGTGCTTCAGCGGTGGCCGGTTGCGGGCCGCCGGCCGAGATCATGGTGAACTCGTCGCCGCCGACACGCGCCAGGAAGGCGCCTTCGGCGGCTTTTTGCAGGCGATAGGCGAACTGCTTCAGCAATGCATCGCCGACCGCGTGCCCGAACAGGTCATTGGTCGCCTTGAAGCGGTCGAGATTCATGCACAGGACCGCGACACCATCCTTGACTTCCGACACCCGCGCCAGCGTCTCCTCCAGGCATTCGGTGAAGGCCGCGCGATTGGGCAGATCGGTCAGTGGATCGTGATGCGCGAGATGCGCAATGCGCTGTTCCGCCAGCCGCCGCTCGGTGACGTCTTCGAGGACGCCCAGGAGATACTGCGGCTCGCCGTTGGCGTCCCGGATGGCGACCCGCGTCGTGGTGAGCACCCGTTTTGAGCCATCCGGCGTCTGCACCGGCGTGTTTTCGGCAAACACCTGCCGCCCGGAGGCCAGAACCTCGGTGTCGCGCGCGGTGATGAAATCGGCATCTTCCTTGCTGAAGAAATCATAAGAGCTCTTGCCGATCATCTGCTCGCGCGGCAGGCCGAACAGCTTTTCGCCGGCGCGGTTGATCAGGACATAGCGCTGGTCCTTGGCATCTTTCACGACGATCGTAGCCGGCACGTTCTCGATAACGGTGTCGAGGAACGTCTTGGTGCGGTGAAGCTCCTTTGCCGCGCGCGTCGACTCGGTGATGTCGGTATGGCTGGAGACCCAACCATTGCCCGCCATCGACCGGTTGGTGATGGAGATCGTGCGGCCGTCAGGAATTTCCACCAGCTTGTTCTCGACGCCCTTCCGAACGAACGTGGCAATGTCAGGATCGCCGCGGAACAAGCCGCTCTCATCGACGCATTTCGCGATATACTGATC
>JAXDOO010000212.1:0-3659 GCA_034668865.1 Alphaproteobacteria bacterium | reverse complement strand
GCCACCTTCGCGCCGGCCGGGCCGTCCTCCCGCGGCGTTTTCGCATCCAAGGTCATTTGATGCCAAATAAGGTCCGTATCGCGCTCGACGCCATGGGGGGCGACCATGGACCCTCGATCGTGGTTCCAGGAGCCGAGTTGTCGCTGGCGCGGCATCCGAATGCCGAGCTGATCCTGTTCGGTGATGCCGCGCAGATCGAGCCCTTGCTGGCAAAATATCCGCGCGTGAAAGCGGCCTCGCGGCTTGTACATACCAGCGTGGCGATCCGAATGGATGACAAGCCGAGTAAGGCGCTGCGCCAAGGCCGCCGGAATTCGTCCATGTGGCTCGCCATCGACGCTGTGAAAAAGCGGGAGGCAGATGTTGCGATATCCGCCGGCAATACCGGCGCATTGATGGTGATGTCCAAATTGCATTTAAGAATGATGGCCGGGGTCGACCGGCCGGCGATCGCTTGCCAGTGGCCGACACTGAAAGGCGATTCAATCGTGCTCGATGTCGGGGCGTCAATCGGCGCAGATGCCGAACATCTGGTGCATCTCGCGGCCATGGGCAGCGCCATGGCGCGGGTACTCTTGAACGTCGAGAAGCCAACCGTGGGCCTGCTCAACATCGGCGTGGAAGAGGTGAAGGGACTGGAGCCGGTACGGGAGGCAGCGCGCATCCTGCGCGAGCAGCCGTGGCCACATCTGCAATATTACGGCTTCGTCGAGGCAGACGACATTGGCAAGGGGACCGTGGACGTGGTGGTGACGGAGGGCTTTGCCGGCAATATCGCGCTGAAGGCGGCAGAAGGCACCGCCCGGCAGATCGGCGAATTCCTGCGCGCGGAGCTGAAGCGGACGTTCCGTTCGCAGCTGGGTTATCTGTTCGCCCGACCCGCATTCGCTGCGGTGCGCGAAAAGATGGATCCGGCCAAATCCAATGGCGGCGTTTTACTTGGCCTCAATGGCATCGTGATCAAAAGCCATGGCGGCGCCAGTGCAGAGGGGTTCGCGGTCGCCATCGATATCGGATATGACATGGTCCGCCACGACCTCCTCGCAAAGATCGGTGAGGCTCTTGGCCATGACCCAGGGCGCGCGACTTCCGCCGGTCTGGTGGAGGGAGTCGCTTCGTGACCGTTATGCGTTCCGTCGTGCTTGGCTGCGGCGCCTATCTGCCGAGCCGCATCGTCACTAACGCCGAACTGGCGCAGACCGTCGACACGTCTGACGAATGGATCGTGCAGCGCACAGGCATCCGCGAGCGGCATATCGCGGCGCAAGGGGAATACACCTCCGATCTCGCCATCCATGCGGCGCGCGCGGCGCTGGCCGATGCCGGTGTCGTGGCGCAATCGGTCGACCTGATCCTGCTGGCAACCTCGACTCCCGACCGGTCCTTTCCCGCCAGCGCGGTCACGGTGCAGGCGGCGCTCAACATTACCCAGGGCGCCGCCTTCGATCTGCAAGCCGTCTGCTCCGGGTTCGTCTATGGGATAGCCACTGCGGATAGTTTGCTGAAAGCCGGCCTTTTCAAGCGCGCCCTGGTGATAGGTTCGGAAACCTTCTCACGCCTGGTGGACTGGAAGGACCGCACCACTTGCGTGCTGTTCGGCGACGGCGCCGGCGCGGTGGTGATGGAGTTGCAGCCGCAGCCCGGTGCCGGGAAGGACCGCGGCGTTCTCACCGCCCATCTGCGCTCCGATGGCCGCCATATGGGCAAGCTTTATACCGACGGCGGAGTGTCCACGACCGGCACGGCCGGCGTGGTGAAGATGGAAGGCCGTGCGGTATTCAAGCACGCGGTGGCGATGATCACTGACGTGATCGAGGCGGCGTTCAAGGCGACCGGATATACCGCCGCCGATATCGACTGGTTTGTCCCGCATCAAGCCAACAAGCGCATTATCGACGATTCCGCGCATAAACTCGGGATCGACCCGAAGAAGGTTGTCATTACGGTCGATAAGCACGGCAATACCTCGGCCGCCTCGATACCGCTGGCCCTCTGCGCCGCGGTCGGCGACGGGAGAATCAAACGCGGGGACCTGGTTCTTTTGGAAGCGATGGGTGGCGGATTCACCTGGGGCTCCGTGCTTTTGCGCTGGTAAGCCCCGTTGACCACGCCCGTTAATGCTAATATCGTCGATATTTCAGTAGCCTATAATCGCCAAAGCGGGGCAGGCGATGACCGGAAAGACAGTGACACGTGCCGATCTGTGCGAGGCGGTCTACCAAAAGGTGGGCCTGTCGCGCACGGAATCATCAACGCTGGTTGAATTGGTTCTGAAGGAAATTACCGACTGCTTGGAGCGTGGCGAAACTGTGAAGCTCTCGTCTTTCGGCTCTTTCGTCGTGCGCAAGAAGGGCCAGCGAATCGGCCGTAACCCCAAGACCGGCAAGGAAGTTCCGATTTCCCCCCGCCGGGTCATGGTGTTCAAGCCGTCCGCCATCCTAAAGCAGCGCATTAACGGCGGCCACGAAAACGGCGGCGGCTAAACGCGACGGCAGGGAGCGCTGCTTTGGACAAGGCTCCGGACGCATTTCGTACCATCAGCGAGGTTGCTAGCGAGCTCGACGTGCCGCAGCACGTGCTGAGATTCTGGGAAAGCCGGTTCAGCCAAATCCGCCCGATGAAGCGGGCGGGCGGGCGGCGCTATTACCGCGCAGACGATGTGGATCTGCTGCGCGGCATCCGCCAGCTGCTTTACGGTGAGGGCTACACAATCCGGGGTGTGCAGCGCATCCTGAAAGAACACGGCATCAAATTCGTCCAAACAGTCTGGCAAGAAGGCGCGGAACAGCCGGCGCGCCTGCCGGACGATGACATGGCGGAGGAGGCGGTCGAACCCACCAATGGGGAAGCCGCCAGCGTGCGCGGACTACGCGGGCTGTTGCCGTCCTTGCACAGCAAGGAAATGGACCGGCGCGAGCCCCGGCTCGACGATCCGGCGCACGCTCCCGATACGGATAAAGATCTGGCTGAGCCGGATGTGGTGAATACATCCGCTTCAAAACTCGGGCAGGCAGACTTGCGCAAGCTGCAGGCTGTGTTGCACGAACTCAGCGAGTGCCGCCGTCTGCTGGAAGATGTCCTGCGCTAGTTCCGTATTCCGTAGTGTCTCTTTGCTTCGTCACGCAGCGTCGAGCGAATCCGCGGGTCGGGATCGGAGCCGACATATTCGCCGCGTACATAGACATCATATTCGGGATTGGTCGAATAAGGCGACGCGCGCCGCGCCTGCGTGGAGGTGGTGACAACCTTTTTCTTCTTGGCTTTCGCTTTCTGCGAGTCGGACGCCGCGTAGCTTCGAAGCCCAGCGTCGCTGCCCTCGCTTTTACTGGTCTGTGCGGACGCGGGCGTTGCGATTAATGCGGCCAAAGCCGCGGCTGCCAAAAATTTCGTCATCGCTGTCTCCTTTCTTATTCAATAAACACCATACTCCGGCGTTTAGTCCGCGGGGCAAGAAAAAGCCCCGGCGGTTCCGCCGGGGCTTTTTCTTGGGATGGATTTCCTTTGCTTTAGTCCTTGCCGCTGGAATTCATCCTGAACGAGCCGCCGATACGCGGATCCGGATCGCGGCCGTTCTCGGGATCGTAGGACGGTCCGTAGTTGAAGGTGCTGAAGCCGGGGGCATAGCCGTATGCCATGTAGCCGGGTGCCGGTGCGACGAC
>JAXDOO010000211.1:0-8323 GCA_034668865.1 Alphaproteobacteria bacterium | reverse complement strand
CGTCGATGTGGTTCGCTGCCGACAAGAGCCTGTTAGCGCCGTGGCTGGGCGCTCTCGGCTGCATCATCCTGCTCGCGCTTTTCATCCAACAACAGCAATGGGGGCTACTGCCTATGGAGCTATTCGCCATCGCACTTTATTGCAGGCAAGCGCTGCGCTGGCGCAAAGCGCGGGTGATGCAATGATGCCGCTCGCGCTGCTGCGGAAATATCACTGCATTTATCTGGCGTCGCCCTACAGCCTGCATCGCGGCGGGCCAGAGATGGCCTGGGCGGAAGCTTGCAAGCTGGGCGGCGATCTGGTGGCCGAAGGCGTCCGGGTTTTCTCCCCGATCGCGCAGAGCTATTCCTTCTGCGAACACGCCGACCTCGACCCGCTCGACCATGAGCTGTGGCTCGAGCAGGACGAGTTCTTCATGGCCGCCTGTGACGCGCTGGTGGTGGCGCAATTTGCCGGCTGGGAGGACTCCTACGGCGTCGCGCAACAGGTCAATTACTTCCGCGACAACAACAAGCCGATCCATTACCTCGACCCGATCAGGATGGAATTGCGCTAGTGGCGATACCGGAAATCCACGTCAATGCCTGGCATATCAGAAAGCAGGGCGATGAGTTCATCGTCACCATCGGCTCATCGGATGCGAAAACCCAGCGGCTGATCATCGGCATGAACCACGCGCTCGATTTCACCAACAAGATCGAGGCGGCGCTGAATGAGCAACCATCCGCTGAGTGACACAGGCTGCCGGCCTCTGGCGTGTCATCGATACTTGATCAGCAACGTTTCGGTGAGGCCGCATTTGCCGCAATCGAAGACGCGACGATCAAGTGCCGGCCCTTCCGGTTCGATGCCTGTCAGCCTCATCCGCGTCTGGCACCGAGGGCAAAGGTGTTTCTCGATAGACATTGGCTGCGGAATAGGTCGCAGATGAATTTCAGCCATGGCGACTCTCCCTTCAGGCGGGAGCGCGGTCGCGTCTCTCAGCTACCGACGCCTGGCTCAGCGCCGAGTCGGTAATGGACCACGGTACGCTCACCCGTCGCAAAAGGGCGCATTAATTCGCGGCCACAAATCAGGACAGTGGAAAACGCGAATTAGGACAGTCCCTATGACTTAGGACAGTGCCGTCTCTGTATTGAGTGGAACGGGTAGAGACCCGTCCAGCGAATCCATTTTTTTGTTGCGTGTTCTTGCGCCGTTCCGTCGCAAGTGCACGGTGCAGCTATAGATTCACGGCCGATTTGCTTGGATTTAATGGTGGGCGCTATAGGGATTGAACCTATGACCTCTCCCGTGTGAAGGGAACGCTCTCCCGCTGAGCTAAGCGCCCGCCAACGCCGTCGCGAGACAAGAGCCCGGATTTAGTGGTTCCGGCGGGCTTGAGTCAAGCTGCGGGTAAACCTTGAAAAACCGCCCGCGAGAACGGCCTTGGTTCTCGTCCCGCCCGGCGGTCGACCCCCGAAAAAATCAGTTTGGCTTCTGCGGCGCGATTTGCGTCACGCGGCTTTGCAAAGCCCGGATGCGCTCGGCCAGACTGCCCTTGCTCTCGCCTTCCGTGCCGCCCTCGAAACCGGGGACTGTCGGCGCGCCTCCCGTCGACACGCTCGGCGCTTCGCCTGCCAAAATGGTTTCGATCGGAGAGCCTGGGCCTTCCAGCGCAGCGGTCAGCCGGGCGACTTCCGCCGCGACATCGTTGATGCGCTCGCGCAAGAGCGCGCTCTCCACGCGCTCGGAAGCCCATGACGCCTCGGTATCGCGGCTAAGCTTGGCCTGCTCTTCGCGCGAGCGCTTGAGCTGTTCCTCGAGCGCGGCCTTTTCCCCCTTCAGACTGTCGATTTCGGAGCGTTGGCTGCCGCCGATGCCGGCGAGCTCGGCGCGCAGCTCCGCTTCGGTCTGGCGCAGGCTCTCAAGCTGGCTCCGCAGCTGCTCGCATTGATAGTCGCGCTCCGCCAGCCGCCGGCTTTGGTCGGTGAGCCGCGTCTCCAGTTCCTGCGCGCGACGGCCGAGGATTTCGGCTTCTATCGTTTGCCCAACGAGCTGACGTTCGAGATCGGAGACACGATCGGCCAGGTTGCCGACCTTGCTGCGCTCGGCGTTGAGCAGATCGCTGGTTTCCGCGGCATCGAAGCGTTCACGGCCGAGACGGTCCTCCGTGGTCTTGAACTCGCGTTCGCTGTCGTTGACGCGATCCTTCAGCGCATCGACCTGGGTGCGCAGCGCGACCAGTTCGACGCGCTGGCTGTCATTGACTATGGATCGCTGATCGAGCTCGGCGGTGAGCTTGGCGAGATCCAGCTGTTTCTCCGCCAGCGCGCGTTCGGCCTCGCGCATGGCGTTGAGTTTGAACGAGAGTTCTTCTTCGGTCGCGCGCAGCTGATCCTTCAGCGCCTTGTCGCGTGCCTCGAGCGCGAAGATGGTCGCGGTCTTTTCCCCCAGCTCCAGCTTGAGGCGGTTGATGGCGTCGGATTTCTTGCCGAGCTCCGCGAGCTGGCTTGTGGTCTTGGCCTTCATCTGCTCGACGCTCATTTCCAGGCGTCGTGTCGACATGGCAAATTCGGCGCGCAGCTGATCCTTGTCGGCCTGGATTTCCGCCATTGAAAGCGGCGTCGCCGCCTCCAGACGGCGCATGGTCAGGCGCACCGCGCGCGCTTGCACAAGCGGAATGATGATCAGGCCGATGAGAGCCGCGAACAGGAACCCAATCCCGAAGAACATGACGGGTTCGACCATCGGATACGTCTCCAAAGCGTTACGCTATTCGCCGCCAACAATGCCACGCAGCAAGCAACACCGCCAGCTTTGGCTTCGCTAGCGGATCGTTTTCGTCAGAACGGATTCCAGGTCGCCTGCGGCGTGAACTTCAGATAACCGATATTCGCGCCTAGCCGCATGCCGATCCCCGAGCGGATGGGAACCACCACCACTCCGCTGGCCGTCAGCGCTGTCATGCCAAATCCCCCGATGAAATACGCAGAACCGTCGATGCCAGCGAAGCGCTGGTAGACCGCGTCAGTGGCGGGAAGATTGTAAACCAGCATCATGGTGCGGGCGCCGTCGCCACCCCAATCAAAGCCGACCGTCGGCCCCTGCCAGAAAACGCGCAGGTCGCCGGCATTTTTTGTGTAAAGCGTGCCTTCGCCGTAGCGCAGCCCGCCGACAAAGGCGCCGGAAGCTTCCTCGCCCAGGATATAGCCGTTGGGCTGGCCCCATTGCGCGGTGGCCTTTTCCACCACCGAGGCAAGCCCGCGCGATACCGTGCCAAAAAAGCCGTGGCCGGCATCGATGATTTCCTGCCCCGAAAACTGTTTGTCCGCGGATCGCGCCGCGCCTGGCGGGGGAGCGGGGGGCGGCGGCGCGGTGATCACCGCCGGAGGCTGCGCACCCGGCGCGGGAGCCATTTGCGCGGCCGCCGGCCCGATGCCGAAGCAGGTCACGACCAGGGGGAGGGCGAGGAAGGGCAGAGCGGCGCGCATCGAATGCTCCTTCGAAAGAAGTGCCGGTTTTGATCTGTGCTGACGCGTACTGGGTGGACCCCGACGGTCCGAATCGTCCCATATTTGGGGAGAAGTATGTCGGCACCGCGGCAGGAACGGAAGCTTCCGAGCGCCGCCTTGTTCGCCAAAATTGCCTTCGGGTTGCTGGCTTTGGCCTGCCTGTCGCCGCGCCGGGCTGCCTCGAACCCATCCCGGTGGATCTCGACCGGGGGCTTAATTCAGCGGTTTTCCACCGGCGGTGGCATGCCGCAGGCGAGCGGTGTATGTAGCAAACATTCGAGTCGCCGCCGCGTATCGCCCGCCTCGTTGCCCGCAACCCGGAGAGTCCCGATGTCAGGTCCGACCGTCCTGGAATCTCTCGATCTCGCGGCACTGCTGTGCTCGCGGGTCTGTCACGACCTGATCAGCCCAGTCGGCGCCATCGTCAACGGCCTGGAAGTGCTGGAGGAAGAAAACGACGAGGAAACCAAGACATTCGCGCTGGACCTGATCAAGCGGAGCGCGCGCATTGCCTCGGCCAAGCTGCAATTCTGCCGGCTGGCCTTCGGCGCGGCAGGGTCGGCGGGTGTGCAGATCGATGTCGGCGATGCGGAGAGCATGGCGCGCGGCTTCATTGAGGATGAGAAAACCAAATTGGTGTGGAATCTGCCCCGCGTGCTGCTGGCGAAGAACCGGGTGAAGCTTCTGCTGAATATGGTGATTATCGCGGGCCAAGCGATTCCCCGCGGCGGGGTGCTGACGGTCGATCCGCTGGGCGAGGGCGATTCCATGAGCTTTCGCATCACCGCGGCCGGCACGAACGGCCGTGTGCCGCCGCATGCGACGGATTTACTGGCCGGCAGGGCGCCCGAGGGGGTCGATGCCCATGCCATCCAGCCTTTTTACGCCGGCATGCTGGCCCGCAGCTGCGGTTTGGGGGTCTCGGTGGCGGCCGAAAACGACGCCATCGTGGTCGCCGCGCGCTGAGCGGAAAAATTATGGTTAACAAATACTAACAATTTGTTTCTACAGCCGGTTTTCTCCCCCGATACGAAAATTAAACGCTTTACCAACAGACTGCTGAACTTGCGAGAGGTGCCGGCCAGCGGGGCCGCGCCTGCGATCAAGGCCGTTTTCAATGGACGAGTTGTTGCGTGAGTTTCTGACCGAGACCAACGAGAGTCTTGGCGTCGTCGACGTCGAGCTCGTGCGTTTCGAGCAGGAACCAAACAACGTCGGCATCCTGGCCAATATTTTCCGCCTGGTTCACACCATCAAGGGCACTTGCGGCTTCCTCGGCCTGCCGCGCCTGGAAGCGCTGACGCATGCCGCCGAGGCCCTGATGGGTAAATTCCGCGAGGGCATGCCGGTCACCGGCGAGGCGGTGACGCTCATCCTCTTCACGATCGACCGCATCAAAGAAATTCTCGATGAGCTGGAGAAGCACCACAAGGAGCCGGCGGGCAACGACGACGATCTGATCGACAGGCTCCAGGCCGTGCTGCAGCAGACGAAGCCCGCTGCTCCTACGCCGGGGACGGTCGGCTCGCTGGTCGAGCAACGGCTGGAACGCCCGTTGCGTCCCGGCGAGGTTTCGCTCGACGAATTGGAACGTGCCTTCCGCGAGGCGCCCGGCCCGGAGCCGGAGCCGTCAAAACAAACCGCGGCTCGCGCGAGGGCCGCATCGGGGCAGAAGCCGAAGGATGAGGAGAACGATTCCAGGCTCGCCCATCAGTCGATCCGCGTGAATGTCGACACGCTCGAACAGCTGATGACCATGGTCTCCGAGTTGGTGCTGACACGCAATCAACTGCTGGAGATGGTGCGCCGGCACGACGATTCGGAATTTAAGGTGCCGCTGCTGCGGCTCTCCAGCGTCACCGCCGAGCTGCAGGAAGGCGTCATGAAGACGCGCATGCAGCCGGTCGGCAATGCCTGGCAGAAGCTGCCGCGGATCGTGCGCGACCTGTCCGCCGAACTCGGCAAGCAGATCGAACTGGAGCTGAACGGCGCGGACACCGAGCTCGACCGCCAGGTGCTTGACCTGATCAAGGACCCGCTCACCCACATGGTCCGTAACTCGGCGGATCACGGCTTGGAGACTCCCGAGCAGCGCCGCGCCGCCGGCAAGCCGGACAAAGGCACGATACGGCTCTCGGCTTATCACGAGGGCGGTTACATCATTATCGAAGTCGCCGACGACGGCCGCGGCCTGGATACCGAGAAGATCAAGGCTAAGGCGATCGCCAATGGGCTGGTCTCCGAGGCTGATGCGGACAAGATGCCGGAAGCGCAAATCCAGCGCTTCATCTTCACGCCGGGCTTCTCAACGGTGAGCGCAATCACCAGCATATCCGGCCGCGGTGTCGGAATGGATGTGGTGCGCGCCAATATCGATCAGATCGGCGGGACGATCGATGTCAGGTCCATGCAGGGCCGCGGCATGAGCGTGACCATCAAAATTCCGCTGACGCTGGCGATTATCTCCGCCCTCATCGTAGAGGCGGGCGGGCATCGCTTCGCCATCCCGCAGCTTTCGGTGGTGGAGTTGGTGCGCCCCCGCAGCGATTCCGAATACCGCATCGAGCGCATCAAGGACGCGGCCATGCTGCGGCTGCGCCACAAGCTGCTGCCGCTGTCCAGGCTAAGTCAGCTGCTGGGGCTGGATCGGGACAAGCCGCCGGACGCCGATAAGGGCTTCGTCGTCGTGACCCAAGTCGGCAGCGAAACCTTCGGTGTCGTCGTGGACAGCGTGTTCCATACCGAAGAAATCGTGGTCAAGCCGATGTCCACCATGCTGCGCCACATCGGCCTGTTCTCCGGCAACACCATTCTCGGCGACGGTTCGGTCATTCTGATTGTGGACCCGAACGGACTTGCCCAGGCGCTCGGCACCTCCGCACGCGCCAGTAGCCAGATCGGCGAGGACGCGGAAGCTGAAGCCACGGAAACCAAGCAGTCGACTTCCATGCTGGTATTCCGCGCCGGTTCTCCGCATCCGAGGGCAGTACCGCTTTCACTGATTACCCGTCTGGAAGAGATCGACGTCGACCGCCTGGAGTTCTCCAACGGCCGGCATCTGGTGCAATACCGCGGCCAGCTCATGCCGCTCATTCCTATCAACGACTCTGTGCAGGTGAAGAGCCACGGCCAGCAATCCCTGCTGGTGTTCTCCGACGAAGGCCGCTCGATGGGCCTGATGGTCGACGAGATTGTCGATATCGTCGACGACACTCTCCATATCGAGGTGCGCGGCAATCGGCCGGGTGTGCTTGGTTCAGCCGTGATCAAAGGTCAGGCCACGGAGATCATCGATATCGAGCATTATCTGCCACTGGCTTTCGAGGACTGGTTCCGCTCCAAGGACTTCTATGAGAGGCGGAGCTCGCATTCGGTACTGCTGGTCGACGACTCGGCGTTTTTCCGCAACATGCTGGCGCCCGTGCTGAAGGCCGCCGGCTACGACGTCACCACCGCCGCCGGCGGTGAGGAAGCGCTTGGCCTGTTTCAGAGGGGCCGGCGCTTTGACGTTATTCTCACCGATATCGACATGCCCGGCATGGACGGTTTCGCTTTTGCGGGGCAGTTGCGCCGCGATCCGCGTACCGCCCAGATTCCGGTCATCGGAATTTCTTCAATGATTTCGCAGGAGTTTATCGAGCGAGGGCGCGAAGTGGGCCTCCACGACTATGTGGCGAAGTTCGACCGTCAGGGGCTGATTGCGGCGCTGAAGGAGCAGACCGCCGAGACGAAGGCGGCATAGGAAACAACGATGCGAACGCAAAGCAACGATACCGGGCATTCGACCGAATACGTGACCGCCATGATCGGCGGGCAGTTATTCGGACTGCCGATCGCGCGCGTGCAGGACGTGTTCATGCCTGACCGCATGACGCGGGTTCCGCTGTCGTCACCCGACATCGCGGGCATCCTTAATCTGCGGGGCCGCATCGTCACCGTCATCGACATGCGCTGCAGGTTGGGCGTGAAGCAGCAAAAGAGCGAGCAGCCGCCGATGGCGATCGGAATCGAATGTCGCGGCGAATCCTATGGGCTGCTGATCGACGATATTCGCGAGGTCATGAAGCTTCCCGACAGCATGCGCGAGGATAACCCGATTAATCTGGACGCACGGCTAGCGCAGCTTTCGATCGGCGTTATCCGACTGGATTCACAGCTGCTGGTCGTCCTCGACATTGATCGCGTGCTGCAGGTGAGCGCGCAGATACAGGCTGCTTAAGCCCGGGTTGCCGGGTGGAACGAGGTTGGAGTGCGCGGGCGAGCCCGCGAATAGGAAAGTGAGGGTTTTGATGAAGACATGCTTGGTGGTCGACGATTCCAGCGTCATCCGAAAGGTGGCTCGCCGCATCCTTGAAGGTCTGCACTTTCAGATCATCGAGGCTGAAGACGGGGAGCAGGCGCTGCAGTCGTGCCAGAACCAGTTGCCGGATGCGGTGCTGCTCGACTGGAACATGCCGAAGATGGACGGCTACGAATTTCTGCGGCAGCTGCGCCGCATGCCCGGCGGCGATGCCCCGCGCGTGGTGTTCTGCACCACGGAGAACGACGTAGCCCATATCGCGCGCGCCCTGCACGCGGGTGCGAACGAGTACATCATGAAGCCCTTCGACAAGGAAATCGTCGAGGCCAAGCTTCAGGAAGTCGGCCTGCTCTGATTGGCAGTTCGCTGCGTCCGTCGTTTCTTGTAACTGAGTGCCGCCGATGAGCGTTGCCGCCGCCGTCACGTCGCCCGTCTCAACGGTGACGCAGCAGCCCATCCGGGTGATGGTCGTGGACGACGCCGTCGTCGTTCGCGGGCTGGTGTCGCGCTGGGTCAACGCCGAGCCGGA
>JAXDOO010000210.1:0-2626 GCA_034668865.1 Alphaproteobacteria bacterium | reverse complement strand
CGGTTGGCGCGGCCAATCACCGCATTCTGCTCGTGAATGATGGTGGGAATGCCGCGCAGAGATGCCGCCAGCAGCGGCGGAACAGTAGGATAGCCGCCGAAGCCGATCACCGCGGTCGGTTTCAAGTCCCCGAGCAAGAGCCAGGCCTTGGCGACTCCGCCTCCGACGATGGCCGCCGTGGCCGCGAGCGAAAACGGATCGCGCCCGCGCAGTGCCGAGCTTGGAATGATATGCGTGGCGCGGGCAGGAAAATTGCTGCCGTAATGCGCGGCGCGGGAATCGGTCGCGAGATCAAGGCCGACGCCGCGCCGGGCCAGAGCCGCGCCCAAGGCTTCAGCGGGAAACAGATGCCCGCCGGTGCCGCCCGCCGCCACCAGCACATGCCGCGGACGGCCAGTGTCCATCAGGCGCGGCTCCCGGCCGGCGCATAATGCAGTTGGCTGGCCAGCATTTCTGCGCGTGGGCGCTCGCGCGTGAGCGCCACCAGCATTCCCATGGCATAAGCCAGCGAGAGCATCGAAGAGCCGCCGTAGGAGATAAAGGGCAACGTCATGCCTTTGGCCGGCATCAGATGCAGATTGACCGACATGTTGATGGCCGATTGGAGGCCGAACAGGATGGCGAGGCCGGCGGCGGCGAAGCGGGTGAAGGGGTCTTCGTTCCGCATCGCATGGAGCAGCGCGCGGATCACCACGAAAGCAAAAAGGAAAAGCAGCATCAGGCAGAGCACGACGCCGAATTCCTCTCCCGCCACCGCGAAGACGAAGTCTGTGTGGCTGTCGGGCAGGATACGCTTGGCGGTGCCCTCACCCGGCCCAAGGCCGAACCAGCCGCCGCGCAGAAAGGAGCCGACCGAGGTGGTGATCTGAAAACTGTCGCCGCTGCCGGGGTCGAGGAAGCGCCGGATACGCAATGCCACATGCGGCACGGTGTAATAGGCCCCGAACAGGCCCACGAGCGAAACGCCGCCAAGGCCAATCATCCAGACCAGGCGCATCCCCGCCATAAAGAACAGCGCCCCCCAAACCAGCAGGATCAGCATGGTCTGGCCAAAGTCGGGCTGCAGCACGAGCAGCAGGACGACGAACAGCAGCAGGCCGAGCGCAAACGTGTTGGCCGGCATCTCTGGACGCCGCGCGGATTCTGCAAACAGCCAGGAGATTAGGATGACGAAAGCAGGCTTAAGGAATTCCGACGGCTGAATCGTCATGCCGAGGAAGGTGAGCCAGCGCCGGGCGCCCTTGATCTCGGCGCCGAACAGGATGGTGCAAATCACCATGACCACGCTGACGGCGAAGATAAACAGCGCAAGCCGGCGGATCTGATGCGAATTGAGGAACGAAGTCGCCACCAGCACGGCGGTGGCCGGCAACAGAAAAAGCACGTGCCTGTTGACGAAATAAAACGGCTCGAGCCGCAGCCGGGCGGCGACCGGGGGGCTGGCGGCGAGCGAGAGCACGATCCCGCCCAGCATCAGGGTGGCAAGCGCCCCCAGCATCAGCTTGTCGACCGTCCACCACCACTCGCCGAAAGGCGTGCGTGTCGCGCGCGAAACCATGCCGGTATCCCCAAGTTTTCCCGGCTCTTAGTCCTGACGCCTTATGGTTTAAGGGGGATTAACGGAACGCGTTCTTCGTCATCTCGGGACCACCATAAAGTGGGACCCAGACCCCTAATCTCGGTTTGCCTGCCATGGATTCCGGTTCGTCGCTGCGCGGCGCACGGAAGGACAGCTACAGCAGCTGTTTCACGAGCTTCCTGAAGTGATCCCCGCGGATCTCGAAATTCCGGTACTGGTCGAAGGACGCGCAGGCCGGCGACAGCAGCACGATCGGCTCCACCACCGTTGAGGCCACCGCGTCGGCCGCTGCCGTTGCGGTGGCGACATCGAGCGTGCCGCAGCGGACGTAAGGCACCAGCCCCTCCAGCACGGCGGCAAAGCCGTCGCTCGCCTCGCCGATCAGATAGGCCTTGGCGATCTTGGGAAAAAAGCGCGTCAGCGGCGTGATGCCGCCCTCCTTGGCCTGGCCACCGAGAATCCAGAAAATGTCGCCGGGGAAGGACGACAGCGCCTTATCGGCGGAATCAGCATTGGTCGCCTTGGAGTCGTTGACGAAAAGCACCTTGCCCTTGCGTCCAACTTCCTCCAGCCGATGCGGCAGACCCGGGAACGTCGACAGTCCGCGCTGAATAGCGTCCAGCGGCACGCCGAGCGCGAGCACCGTGGCCACCGCCGCCGCTGCGTTCTGCGCATTATGCTGTCCGCGCAAGGTGCGGATGCCCGCGAGGTCGGCGATGCGTTCGCTGCCGCGCATGATCCAGCTTCCCTCCATGAAGAAGCCGCGAGCGAGGCTAATCTCCGCCGAAACCAGGTCGATGGGGCGCCCGGTCTTTTCCCGCCGTTCGGCAACGGCGCGCGTATAGGCGTCGTCCACCGCGATCACCGCCACATCCGCGCCCGCCACTGCGCGCTCCTTGATCGCCGCGTAATTTTGCATCGTGCCGTGACGGTCGAGATGGTCGGGAGTGATGTTGAGCAGCATGCCGACGGTCGGCTTCAGCGTCGGCGCGAGGTCGATCTGATAGGAGGACACTTCGATCACATGCACGCGTTCGGGCGCGGGCG
>JAXDOO010000209.1:0-4609 GCA_034668865.1 Alphaproteobacteria bacterium | reverse complement strand
GAGCGCATGACGGCCGTCTTCCGGCGGCGCGGTTTAGCGCCGGCGCACTAAACAGATTTTGGGCGGGGCGATAGTTTTCTGCGCTCCGCCCAAGCCCCCCGCATAGCCTTGCTGCTGGCTTCCGTTTCGGGTCTTCAGGGACCTTGCCGCCGTTCTAGTGGTGCACATTGAACTAGAACTCCCGGGACAAATGCTCAGGAAAAGCGACAGGTCTAAGGGAGTGATACGTCCCCTCGGCTCCACCAGCCCCGCCCGCCTCTCGAGCAAGCTTTTGCCAAAAGCCGGGTGTAACCTGATCCGTGATCGTACCGTATAGGCTGGGCGCGAAGGTTTGCTCAATGCCGCCAGCCGACTGGAGGAAGCCATGATTTCGACCGGGAAGATCCAGGCTATCTTTTGGAATACGCTTCCGATCGCGATACTGCTCGTCGTGGCGGGCATGTTGTGGTCTTCGCCTGGTCCGGCCGGCGCGACCGCGGTCTCCTTGCCGGACCCGGCAGTCGATCAGCAAAGCGCCGGCGACGAGCCGCAGGTCACGGTGCTCGCTGGCGGCTGTTTCTGGGGCGTCCAGGCGGTGTTCCAGCATACCAAAGGCGTCCAGCTGGCGCTTAGCGGCTATGCCGGCGGGATGAAAACCAATCCGACTTATGAAGAAGTGACCACCGGCCGCACCGGGCACGCGGAATCGGTGCAGATCAAATACAACCCGCGCGAGATTAGCTACGGGCAGATTCTCAAAATCTTTTTCTCGGTTGTGCATGATCCGACGCAGCTCAACCGGCAAGGACCGGACGTCGGTACGCATTATCGCTCCGCAATCTTCTATTCCAACGATGAGCAGAAGAAAATTGCCGAGGCTTACATCGCGCAACTCGGCCAGGCGGGGACATTCAAATCTCCGATCGTCACCAAGGTCGGTCCGCTTGCCGCTTTTTATCCGGCCGAGTCTTATCATCAAGACTACGCGATCAAACATCCCACGCAGCCTTACATAGCGATCCACGACCTACCGAAAGTTGACAATCTCAAGCGTCTTTTCCCCAATATGTACCGATCGAATCCCGTAACCGTGGCGGCGCGCTAAGTTTGCTCCAGAAGTTTCATCATCAATTATTTTGTAATTAATTGTGATTGACGGCGGCGCAGAATGCGCCGCCGTTGTTGTGTCTGATACCCGGAACTATCCTTGCCATCCTCCGTTGAAAAAAGAGCGCCCGACTAACGCTGCGTCAGAAGTCTCGGAGAGGAAGCAATGCCGTCTTACGATCCGAAATACGATGTCGGGCGCGCTGTGCGCGGCGGCATCATTGCTGTTAGCTTCATCGCCTTGACGGCTATCCTCGGCGGCGACATCGCTGCGGGTGGCAGCGTCGGCGCCAGCGCTGGCTCGGGCGGCGGGAGCGACGGTGGCACCGACGACCGCAGCACGATCGGCGGCCAGGGAGGGATGGAAGACTCCGATATATCCTCTGCGTTCCAGACCCTGTCCCGCCCGCAGCAGGCGCGCGTCCTGCAACGCTGCAAGGACGTTGTAGCCCGCCCCGCGCTGGTCGACCCGAACCAACTCACGGTCTGCCAGATGCTGTTGGCGATGGCCAAGCAGTAATGTAACCCCCGATTTCGGTTCACGGCCGGGCCTGCAGCCGGCGGTTGCTTTTTGCGCGCCGACCCTGCAGATCGGACCGGAAATTGCGGATCAGCTGGGAATGGGGGCGAAGGGCCGATGAGCGTCGAGGACACGTCGCAACCTTCTATCCTGAAGCATCGGCCGTTTGCTCAGTTCTTCCTGTCGCGTGTTTGCGGCAGTCTGGCCAACCAGATGCAGACCGTCGCCGTCTCCTGGCAGATCTACGAGATGACCGGCAGCGCGTTGGACCTCGGACTGGTGGGGCTTGCGCAATTTTTCCCGCTTGTCGCTTTGATGCTGGTCGCCGGCCATGTCGCCGACCGCTACGACCGCAAGACCGTGATCTGCATCAGCCAGGCCGTAGACGGGCTCGCGATGGGACTTCTCGCCCTCGGCACCTGGGGAGGCTGGCTGAACCGCGACGTGATCCTTGCGATCGTGGTGATGTTTGGCGCCGCGCGGGTGTTCCAGCAGCCAACGCAGCAAAGCCTGCTTCCGCTGGTTGTTCCGACGGCCATGCTGTCGCGCGCGATTGCGGTATCTTCCTCCTCCAACCAGATTGCCACCATCATCGGCCCGGCGATCGGTGGCGTGTTGCTGGCGGTGAGCATCCCGCTGGTCTATGTCCTCTGCGCGGTCCTCTTTTTCACCGCGGCCACCCTCTCCATCCTGCTCAAGGTTGAACGCGCCGCACAAAGCCGAGAGCCTGTGACCTTCCGCACCTTGTTTGCCGGGATCGGCTTCATCTGGCGGCGGCAGGTGATTTTGGGGTCCATTACACTCGATCTCTTCGCCGTGGTGCTCGGCGGCGCCACCGCGCTACTTCCGATCTATGCCAAGGATATTTTCCAGACCGGTCCGGAAGGATTGGGTCTTCTGCGACTTTCTCCCGCCATCGGCGCAATAATCTTCTCGTTCCTAATGGCGCGCTTTCCCATCCGCCGGCATGCGGGGCCGATCATGTTCGCGGCGGTCGCGGTGTTTGGCCTTTCCACGATCATATTCGGGCTATCCACGTCGCTGCCCGTGGCAGTGCTTGCGCTCGCCGCGATGGGCGCCTCCGACCAGGTAAGCGTCGTGATCCGCTCGACGCTCATCCAGCTCGGCACGCCAAATGAAATGCGCGGGCGGGTCAGTGCGGTGAATTTCTTGTTCATCGGAACATCAAATCAACTCGGCGACTTCCGTTCGGGCTTGACCGCCGAGTGGTTTGGCGCGGTTCCATCGGTGCTGATCGGCGGCATTGGGACACTGATCGTGGTCGGCGCCTGCGTCTTGCTCTTCCCGCAGCTCGCGCGCGTCAACCGGATGGAGGATATTCGCAAGGATGCCGGTCGCGCCGCGCGGGACTGACAGCTGTGGCACCCCGTTGCTCCGCGGCAGTGTCATTTTAGCAGCAAGGGCAACCCTCGATGCCCTGTAAGAACACGGCATCATCGATCCATTCCGCCGGAAAATCCTCGAACATCACTTCCTTCACGGGCTTGAAGATCTTGAAGTGATGGCGCTCGCCGCTTTCGGTCCAGAAGGCAATCATCGTTTCCAGCGGCACGCAGCCCGGCCTTGTGCAAGTAAGCTCCGAGACCAGGATCGGCGCCTCTTCCGGCACCATAAAGCGCGCACGCGTCCAATCTCTCACCCGAGCCGAGGCAAGAAGGTGATCGGGATCCTTATGAAATCCACCAATCCTCAGGGACATCGGCCCCCCTACTGCTTGAATCCCACCGTGAGATGAGCACGGTTGGATTCGGGTAGCGTCTCACCTTCACTCTTGATGGTCACGAAATACGTACCGGCCGTCGCGACCGCTTCGGGCGGAATGGTCGCTTGCAGCAGCTCTCTCGATATGAAGGAGGTCGGAAGCGGCTTGCCATTCAGCATGACGCGATGGAACGGCCACATTTCCTTGCCCGCGACATTCAGCATTGTGGGTCCGTCTCCTGCTCGAAGAAAGAGAGGAGAAATCTGAATGTCGGGAGGGAGAGATTGATTGGAATAGATGGTCGGAATCGGATTCTTGTAATTTGTGAATCCAATATCGATCAGATTGCCGTCCATCACCACCATTGTGACATTCTGCGTCATCCAGATGTCCTTCAGCGGATCACCATCGATGATGGACAGGTCAGCGACTTTGCCGGGCTCCACGCTTCCATAGTCCTTGTCTTTCTTGAACGCCTTCGCGACGTTGAGCGTCGCCGATTGAATCGCTTTCATCGGCGGAACGCCCGCCTCGACATCCATGACAAGCGCTTCGTGCATCAGCAGCGCGGCCATGCCGCGAGGAGGATCAGAACCTTCTTTCAGCAACCCTCCCGCCTTTACAAAGCGATCGATGAAGATGCAGGCGTTTTCGTATCCGATCTTCGCGAGATCGAGTTGCTCGGGCGTATAGCGCTTTAACAGCTTGTCGTAGGCGTTGTCCGTAACAGCCCGGACTGCGAGCGGAAGACCGGCCTTCGGATTGTTGAGAATCTCGTTTTCTTTTTCTCTGAAGCGGCTGGCGCTCGGCGAAAGCGGTCTCAGCCATTTGGCGATCGTCGGAGTCCAAGCAACCTGGTGCTCGACCATCACGTCGATGATCTTGTTGTAATTCTCCGGCTGGTAATAGGCGCCGGCAAGCTCTTGTTCGATCTTTCCGGCGAGCCTGTCCTTGGCCAATGCACGCCGCGCGGGCGGGTAAAGAATGGAGCTGTATCCCACAGCCCAGATATGTTCGATCGAATTTACGCCCGCCTTACAGGATTGAACGGCGTCCCAGCTATGGCAGGCAACCGCCATACCCAAGCGATGCGCTTCGTCGACGATGGCCTTTGCTATGTCGAAATCAGCGTATTCGTTGAGCTTGATGATGTCATATCCGGAATTCTTTTTCCGCCCTACGACCGCGCGCGCCTCTTCCGGCGTCCTAACCACAATGTTTCCGCGTGACGTTCGGGAGCCGAATGCATCATGCTCGCCGAGCTGACCACCCATGCCGAT
>JAXDOO010000208.1:0-4265 GCA_034668865.1 Alphaproteobacteria bacterium | reverse complement strand
GGTACGATGATGTTGAGCGTCAGTGGCGCGATCGCCGTCATCGCGATCAGCAGCGCCAAGAGCTTGCGTCGCGCCGATGCGGCGGCCGGCGTTTCTTTGATCTGATCTTGGATGTCGCGGTCTTCGGAAGCCAGCATTCGCAATGCAAATCCTTTAAGGCAAAGGGATAGGCCGGGTAACGCAGAAACGTTCCGCGTTGCGAGGAGAAGCTGCTATGCGCCGGTGAGCGACGCGGTGGCGCGATCAAGCCAGGCCTTGGTCGGCGGCTCGAGCAGTGGCGTGAGCGCCGCGCGCACGCTGCCGTGGTAGCCATCGACCCAGGCGAGTTCCTCGCGCGTCAGCAGTTTCAAATCGATCAGGCGGCGATCGATCGGCGCCAGCGTGAGCGTCTTGAAGGCGTTGAGCTTTTTCTCGCCGCCTTCCACCACCGGCGCCGCCACCACCAGCACCAGGTTCTCGATGCGAATGCCATAGGCGCCGGTTTTGTAATAGCCCGGCTCGTTCGAAAGAATCATCCCGCGCTGCAGCGCCGCCGTGCCGAGCTTGGAGATGCGCGCCGGACCTTCATGCACGGAGAGATAACTGCCGACGCCGTGGCCGGTGCCATGATCGAAATCGAGCCCGGCCGCCCAGAGATCGCGCCGCGCCAGCGTGTCAAGCTGCGCGCCGGTGGTGCCTTCGGGAAAAACTGCGCGCGCGATCGCGATATGCCCCTTTAGCACCCGGGTGAAGCGGTCTCGCATTTCAGTTGTGGGTTGGCCGACGATCACTGTGCGCGTCACATCAGTGGTGCCGTCCTGATATTGTCCCCCGGAATCGATGAGGAAAAGATCGCCGGGCACGATGCGGCGGCTGGTCTTGCGCGTGACACGATAATGCACCACTGCGCCGTTCGGCCCGCTGCCGGCGATGGTGGAGAAGGACACGTCCTTGAGCAGTCCACTTTCGCGACGGAAGCTTTCCAGCGCCTCAACCGCGTCGATTTCGGTCAGCTTGCCGGAAGGCGCCTCGCGGTCTAACCAGGCAAGGAATTTCGCCAGAGCCGCGCCGTCGCGCAGATGTGCTGCTTTCGCGCCGGCGATTTCCGCTGAATTCTTCACCGCCTTCATGCCGGCGATGGGATCGGGGCCGCGCAGCGGCAGCCCACCGTTCTGTGTCACGATCCGCACCAGCGCGTCCGCCGCCGTGGCTTGATCGAGCCGCACGCGATTCTTGCCGGCGGCGTGTGCGCCAAGATCACCGATGAAGGCCGCGGGCTCGCGCATGTCGGCGATCTGCTCCAGCGCGTGGCGCGTCTCATTGGTGAGCTTGCGTCCGTCGAGATAGAGCGCAGGCCGGCCTTCGCCGGGCACCATCGCAAAGCCGAGCGCGACCGGTACATGTGCCACATCCGCGCCGCGGATGTTGAAGGCCCAGGCCAGCGCAGGAGGATCGGAGATCACCAGGACATCGGCGCGCAGCTTGCGGAGCTCCTCGCGGATGCGCATGACCTTGCTGCTTGCATCTTCGCCGGCATAGCGCGCGTCGTGCAGCGTCACCGCGCCGAGCGGCGGGTCGGGACGGTCTTTCCAGATCGCGTCGATCGGGTTCGGCTCGACCGCCAGCAAGGTCGCGGCGGCCCCGGTGCAGGCTTTGCCGAGCTTGTCGGCATTCTCCGCGGTATGCAGCCACGGGTCATAGCCGAGCTTGGCGCCCGTCGGCAGATTGGTTTCCAGCCATTCGGCGAGCGGCATCTCCACCATATGCTCGACGCTGAAAACATTGAGATCGGTCTGCTCGCGCGCCTGCAGGGTATAGCGGCCGTCGGTGAACAGCACCGCGCGATCGGCGAGAATGAGCGCATTGCCGGCGGAGCCGGTGAAGCCGGTGAGCCAGGCGAGCCGTTCCTCGCAGGCCGGCAGATATTCGCTCTGGTGGCGGTCGGCATGCGGCACCAGGAATCCGTCGAGCCCGCGCCGCTTCAGTTCCGCGCGCAACGCGGCCACCCGCGGCGCGGTGGCTGCGCTGCCTGCGGGATCGTCGAAATTCTGGAATTTCGCTTCGTACATTGGCGGCACTTTATGGGCCGCCGCTCACCGCGGCAATGCGCGCTTATCGCGCCGTAAAGCCGGGAAGGACATTGGCCGCCGCAGCACCAGCGTCGTCCATTCGTCGAGCACAATCCGGCGCTCCGGCACCAGGCCCTGCGCGCGATAGGCAATGAGCGCCGCCTGCCCCTGATTGTTCAGCAGACCGGAGAGGACGACGTGTGCACCGGGCGCCAGCAACCGGGCCAGTGGGCGCGCCAGCCGCTGGAGCGGCCCAAGCAGAATATTGGCCAGGATAAGATCGAATGGCCCGCGCTGGCGAAAGCAAAAGGCGTCGAGCCCGCCGGCAGGGATGAATTCGATTGCAGGTGCCACGCTGTTCAGCCGCGCGTTCTCGCGTGCGACCGTTAGGGCGCGGGGATCAATGTCGCTCGCCAGCACGCGCGTTTGCAGCGCTTTGGCGGCCGCGATGGCGAGCACACCGGTGCCGGTGCCGACGTCGAGAACGCGGGGGCGCATAGCGCGCTCACGGTTCACACAAGATCGCTTTGCCAAGTAATCCAGCGCGAGGAGGCAACCGCGCGTGGTACCGTGATGGCCGGTGCCGAAGGCAAGCGCGGCTTCGATCTCGATGCCGATGCGGTTCGCGCGCAGCCGCGCACGGTCATGGCGCCCATACACCAGAAAGCGGCCAGCGGCGACCGGCGCGAGGCCTTCCAGGCTTGCCGCCACCCAGTCCCTCGTCTCGACCCGCTCGAACACGAGCGCATTGGCCGATTCCGCGCCCAGTTCCAGTGCAATCAGCGCCCGCGTGGCAGTCTCGTTCGGCGGGTCGGAGAAATAGATCGCCGTGGTCCATTTCCCGCCATCGGACTCGAAGGCGGCGACCACCACGTTCTGCTCGTCCAGGCTTTCGGTGAGGAAATCGGCCAGCCGCTGCGCGGTCGCGCGGTCAGTGACAAGCCGCGCGCTGTGGCCGGCGGCGGTCAGCCCGTCCTTGGGCGCGTTATCCACCATGGCTGACAGGTCCGTTCCCAAAGCGTGCGCGAAGAGCAGGCGACACAGCTTGTCCACCGCTGCCCACAGGCGATCAACCGGCTATCCCCAGGCCGTCAACAGGAATAGGCTCCCGGCAAAGCGTTACATCAATGGCTAATGGGAGGACTTCGATGCCTAGAGCACTCCAACTTTTTGGGCTCGCCGCCGTTCTGCTGGTCATGGCCGCTCTACCGTCGCAGGCGCAGACCGCGAAGGCCGCGCTGCAGACCGCCGACGGTAAGGACGCCGGCAGCGTGACCCTGACGCAAACGCCGTCGGGGGTTTTGCTGGCGCTCACGGTGAAAGGCATGCCCTCGGGCGAGCATGCTTTCCATGTGCATGAGGTTGGCAAATGCGAGGCGCCGTTTACGTCCGCCGGCGGGCACTTCAATCCCGACAAGAAGAAGCACGGCTTGCTGGTGGCGGAAGGGTCGCATGCGGGCGACATGCCGAACCTGCATATCCCGGCGAGCGGCGAGCTGGCCGTGGAAGTGTATAATCCGATGATCACGCTGGAGAAGGGCAAGCCGAATTCGCTGTTCGATGCCGACGGTTCGGCGGTGATCATCCATGCCGGCAAGGACGATTACAAATCCGATCCGACCGGCGAGGCTGGCGGGCGCATCGCCTGCGGCGTGGTGCAATAGCGGCGGGTTAACGATTAATTAAGGTAGCGATTTCGTTAACGGCGGCCTCGCGCTAATCCCCTTCGCGGGAATGGGAGCAGCGCGATGATGACGGGATTGCTTGTGCGATTTGTCCGCGACGAGTCCGGCCGCGGCCTGGCCGAGATGGTGCTGGTCACCGGCACTGCGCTGCTGATTATCCCCACCATCAACGAGATCGGAACCAGGCTGACGGCGGTGTTCGAGAAGCTGGCGCGAGCGCTACATTAAACAACTTGGGGCATGATCTAGTCGGCGAACCGGCCCACTTCACCGGCTCGGGCCCACCTTCCACAGCAGTTCACAGCCGATCCACAAGTTTTCCACACACGTTGTTCCCCCGCTCGCCCACTTCGTGGGCCTTGAATGATCAGAAAAGCGGGTTGCGTTAATGACAACCGCGCGGGTTTGCCTCTAAAAGAATGCATGCAAGAAACTGCCGCCAAGCCTGCGCGTCCGAAAACCCTCAAGCGCTGGCTCAAAAGCACCTCGAACCGGACCTTCGCGCTTTATCCGGTGCTGGTGTTTCTGTTTG
>JAXDOO010000207.1:0-6328 GCA_034668865.1 Alphaproteobacteria bacterium | reverse complement strand
CGGCTGCGAAGGTGAGGCCGATGCCGGGCCGCACCTGCGTCTGGTTGACCCCCTGAATTTCGTATTCGATCGGGTCTTCGATGGTGAGGATCTTGCGGAACGGTGCATTCAGCCGCGACAGCGCGGAGGCGAGCGTCGTGGTCTTGCCGCTGCCGGTTGGCCCGGTGACGATGAACAGGCCGTGCGCGGAATTCAGGTGATGCTCGACAATGCCGCGGTCGCGGGTATCGAGGCCGAGCCTGGCGAAATCCAGCAGGCGTTGGTTGCGTTCCAGCACGCGCAGGATCGCCGCCTCGCCCTGCGCGGTAGGCATGGTGGCGACGCGCAGGTCGAGCTCGTGCCCGCGGACGGTCACGCGCGCACGGCCGTCCTGCGGCAGGCGGCGCTCGGCGATATTAAGGCCGGCTAGAATTTTCACCCGCGAAACGATGGCGCGCGCCATGTCGGCAGGCGGGGGCGGAATGTTACGCAAGAGGCCGTCCACCCGCAGCCGCACCTGCAAGGTGCCGCGGAACGGCTCGACATGAATATCCGTGGCGCGCAGCTCGATGGCGCGCTCGAACAATTCGGTGACTGCGCGGACCACCGGCGCGCCGCTTGCCATATCGCGCAGGCTGTCCAGATCGTCGGCATCACCGCCGGCAAACAAAGCCTCGGCCACCGCCAAGTCTTCGCCTTCCGCCGTCGGCCCGGCCTCTTCCAGCGCAATTCCGAGCGCGGTTTCGATCTCGTCAAAGGCGGCGATCTCTCGCACGGTCGAGCGCCCGAGCGTCAGCTCCATGGTGCGCAGCACGCTGTTATCGGAGGGGTCTGCCACCGCCAGATGCACGTCGCCGTCGGCGGTCTCATAGGGGAAGACGAAGAATTCACGCAGAAAGCGTGACGAGAATTCGTCGAGCAGGGCGTGGCCGTCGCGCATCCTGGCGAGCGTCGTCCGTGGCAGTCCGTGAAACTTGGCCACGGCGTCGGCAAAGGGCGCCGGCTCCATGCCGCTGCGCTCATACAAGGCGCGATAGGAGGCGGGCCGCCGGCTTGCCGCCGCGCCAGCCGACGGGGTCAAGAGTCCTGCGGAAATCAGGTGCTGTTCGAAGTCAGATTTTACGCCAATGTTCATCGAGTTGCCTAAGCCCGGCAGCGGCCCCGCCCGATCCAAGTCTAGCAGAGCCGCTCCCCGGGAGCGAACCGTTTCTGGAGCGCGAGCAAAGGCATAGGAGGCGTGGAATACGGCCGAAAATGGCTCTTTGCCGTGGATCTCCGAGCCTATCAGAGAGCGCTTCAGGCGGTTAATTTTTCGTTGCGATACTGCCCGCCCCCGCTTATGGCAAGGAAGGCGGGGCTGCTTATTGATAGAGCCTGTCGATATAGCCGCTGTCGTCGATGGCGCGCAGGTGATGCAGGTCCCACATCACCAGCGGATTGAAGCCAGCCACCAACGGGTTCTCACGCACTCCGAGCGCGAAGACGTTCTGAATCGCTTCCGGCGTCGGATACGGCTTCTTCTGGTAGATCTCGGCATGATGGTCGTAAAAAATATCGACCTCCTTGTCGGACTGCAGCCGCAGCAAATCCCGACTCGTCCGGTTGATGATCTCGATCGTGCCTTTGCGGTTGGTCTTGAAATAATGGATCGCGTCAACTAGCGCATGCATAAGGCCGTTGACCTCTTCCGGATGCTCATTGACGTATTTGGTCGTGGTGGTAACGGTCGGGCCTTCGATCATCGGGATGGTTCCCACATCGATTACATGGGCTCCCAATTCCCGCGCGCGATGCGCGTCGACCGGGCCCATGAAGGTCCCGTCAAAAGCGCCGCTCATCACAGCGCGAATACGTTCGACAGCGCGGCGGTCGCCCATGATCATCTGGACGTCCTTGCCCTCTTCCAGCCCGTTCTGCTTCAGGAATAGCCAGGCATTGAGGCCGGGATGCTGGTCGAGCTTGTCGATCGAAAGACGCTTGCCTTTCAGGTCGGGGACGCTGTCGACGCCGTTGCCGGCAACGAGCCAGTGCTGTTGCCAGTCGTTCTGCACCTGGCCGATATGCACGAAAGGCTCGTTATGCAGTGCGCGCCGCGCATAGAGGCTGTGATGATTGCCGGAGACGATATCGAGATCGCCGGAGAGCAGCCCTTCAGTAGCGCGAGCGCGCTTGTCTTCCATCGAGCCGAATTCCATTTCAAATCCGTGCTTTGCCAGGAAGCCGCCTTCCTCCATCACCTTCCAAAGCGGAACGTGTGCCGGCGCGCGGTAGTAAATACGGATTTTCTTTTTAGCCATGTTGTCTCCCCTGAGTGTCGAATGCTGCGGTCTGGGCGCGCCGGCGGGCCGTGTTCGCCCCGCAGGCGAGGCCGTTGTGCCTGGGCCGACCGTCGTTGCTAGTTCTTCAGCATCGCGCGGATTTTCGCGCCGTATTCCAGCTTGTCCACCGAGCGCCATTTCGGATCGGCGTCGTCGGGATAGCTCACGCCGGGCTTCGGGATCGAACGAGGATCCAGGAAGGTCTCGTCCACGTCTGTCCGCAGCGTTACCGCTTGGAAGCCGCGGGAATAGATTTCAAGACCTTCCTTGCCCGCCAGCCAGTTGATGAAGACCTTCATGGCATTGGGATGCGCCGGCTTGTTGGCGACGCTGAGCAGGAAGGGCGAGGAGTTGACCCGCCCCGTGAGTCCCTCGAGATCGTAGATTTCCATGATCTTGAAGCCTTCCTTCTGCAGCGGACGCACATCGTCGGCGCGGCAGGTCAGACAGATCGGATTATTGCCGCGCGCCAGCCAGTCGGTGAGCTGTCGGCGGTCGCGGCTGAACTGGACCTTCTGCCCGACATAAAGATTCTTGGCGAAATCACCGCCGAGCTGGCTGTAGATATTGGCCGCGGTATTGCCGCCGCTGCCGCGGTCGCTGGTCGGGTCTTCCGTGGAGATCTTGCCCTGCCATTTCGGATTGAGCAGGTCCTTGGCGGCCTTCATTTCCTCCGGCTTGACGAAATCCGTATTGATGAAGAGCAAACTGTCGACGCTGTTGAACAGCCGCAGCACATAGGCGCCGTCCTTGTCCATGAACCACAGCTTGCCGGGTTTCCAATTCTTGCCTTCCGTCACTTCCGGCAGGATGAGATAGGGGCGTAACGGGTCGATCAGCTTTTCAGCATGCAGGATATTGTACTGGGTGTCGGGCCCGGAGAGATAGGCGTCGACGGCGTAGATGCCGGAAGCGCGCTCCAGCTTCACGCGTTCCACGATCTCCGCGGAGCGTCCGGCGAGATAATCGACCTTGATGCCGGGATAGCGCTTCTCGAAGGCCGGGATCACCTCGTTGCGCATCACCGGGTCGGGCGAGCCGACCACGGCGACCTTGCCCTCTTTCTTGGCCGTGGCAAGCGTCTCGTCCCAGGTTTTTTTCCAATCAGCCGTCTGCGCCATGGCGCTCGACGCCACCAGCATGGCCGCGGCAAATCCGATGATCGCTGAACCGTTTTTTTTCAATGCCACCTCCCCATCGGGAAAAAAGGCCAGCGGAACCGCCGGCCCTTTTTGTTACTGGTAGAGCTTGTCGATATAGCCGCTATCGTCGATCACCCGCAGGTGATGCATGTCCCACATCACCAGCGGATTGAAATCGGCGTTTTCCGGGGTGTCATGCACGCCTAGCTGAAAGACATTCTGAATCGCCTCCGGCCTGGGGTAGGGCTTCTTCTCGAAGATCTTCGCGCATTCGTCGTAGAAGGTCTCCAGCTCGTCGTCCGACTGCATGCGCAGGAGGCCGCGGCAGGTGTCATTGATGAGCCCTAGCGTGCCCTGCTTGTTCGTCTTGAAATAGTGCAGGGCATCCACCAGCGAACGCAGCAGGGCGTCCACCTCTTCCGGGTGGCTGTTGACGTATTTTGTTGTGGTGGTGAGCGTGACGCCTTCGATCATCGGAAAGGTCGGTACGTCGATGACGCGCGCGCCCAGCTGTCTGGCGCGCAGCTGATCGACCGAGCCGATGAACGTAGCATCGAAAGCGCCTGCCATCACATGCCGTACGCGCTCCACGCCCTTCTTGTCGCCGTCGACGATCGTCACGTCTTTGCCGTCCTCCAGGTCCTGCTGCTTCAAATAGAGCCAGAGGTTGAGGCCGGGATGGCCGGCGCGCTTGTTCATGCTGATGCGCTTGCCGCGCAGGTCGGCCACGGTATCGATGCCGTCCCTGGCCACCATCCAGTGCTGGTTCCACTGATTATTGACCTGCCCGATATGCACGAAGGGCTCGTTGTGCAATCCGCGGCGGGCGTAGAGGCTGTGATGATTGCCGGAAACGATGTCAATCTCCCCGGTCAGCAGGCCTTCCGTCGCGCGCTTGCGCTTGTCTTCCAGCGAGCCGAGCTCGAATTCGAAACCGTGCTTCTTGTTGAAGCCACCGGCCTCCATTACTTTCCAGAGCGGCACGTGGCTTGGCGCGCGGTAAAAAACCTTGATTTTCTTCTTGGCCATTACTTTTTTCCCTCAATGGTACCAGTTAACGCATCATCTGCTGCATGATCCCCATGACCTTCTGTCGGGCCGCGACTGCGTCTTTCCAGTCGTGCACGTCGAAATAACTTAGTTTCGGATCGGGAATGATCTCCACCGGCAGATAGGCGGTCGCGTCGATGTCGCTGCGAGTCGGCGCCTCGCCGCGCGCGCGCGAAAAGACCGTCAGGCCGTCCTTCGACGCGATCCAGTTCGCGAAGAGCCGTGCCGCGTTCGGATTGGGCGCCTTGTCGAGCAGCACCATCTGGCCGATGCCGGCCGAAACCGTGCCCCCCATGTCGGGAAATTTGTAGATCGCCTCGATCGGCAGGCCGTCCGCTTTTAGCTTTCGCAGCTGCTCGTCTTCGCCGTCGAGCGCGATCGGATGCGCGCCGCGCGCAACGCCGTCGGTAAGCTGGCGGCGGTCGCGCACGATCGTCGGTTGCTGGTCGACGTAGAGCTTTTTGAGGAAGTCCTCGCCGAATTGCAGATAGAAGCGCGTGGCCTGGCCGATGCCGCTGCCCGCGACGCGCGGGTCGTGCGCCGAGATCTTGCCCTTCCATTTCGGATCGAGCAGGTCCCGCACGCTCTTGAGCTCACCGGGCTTCACCAGGCTGGTGTTTATGAAAACGATCGGCCCTGCGGTGTTGAACAGGCGCAGCACATACATGTCTTCCGGGTCGCTGAACCAGAGCTTGCCCTTCTTCCATTTTGTCGAATCGGTCACCTCGGGGTCGATCAGCTCGGGCTTCAGCGGTGCAATGAATTTTTCGCCGTAATAGGTTGCGGCCATGCTGTCGCTGCCGCCGAAGGCGACGTCGACGGTGTAAATGCCCGAAGCACGCTCGGCGCGCAGCTTGGCGGCGGTTTCGGTCCCGCGGCCGCCGATATATTCGACCGTGATGCCGTATTTCGCCTTGAACGCATCGGGAAGCGCCTTGCGTACCGTCGCGTCCGGCGGGCCGATGACGACGACCTTGCCTTCCTTCTGGGCCGTGGCGACCAGTTGGTCCCACTTGGCCTTGGTGTCGGTGCCTTGCGCATAGGCGCTGGCGCTGAAAAGCAAAAAGGCGAAGGTAAGAATTCTTATCATGCTGTTTCTTGTCCTTATCGTTATTTGCGCAGGAGCTCGCCCATGCGTTCGCGGATTTTTTCCTTGGTGCTCAGCGTGAATTCCCAGTCATAGGTGTCGAAATAGTCGACGCCCGGCTTCGGCACGTTCTCGGCCGGCAGGAAGCTCAGCTCGTTGACGTCGTTGCGGGTCGGCGCCCCGCCGCGCGTGCGCGAGAACAGCTCCATGCCCTCCTTCGACGCCATCCAGTTGATGAACAGCTTGGCGGCATTGGGATGCGGGGCGTTCGACATCAGCGCAAGCTGGCCCACGCCGGCCGACGTCGACCCGGGCAAGTCGCTCAGCTCGTAGATCGGAACAACCGGGATGCCTTCCTTGGCCAGCTTCTCCATGTCGTCGTCTTCGGCGCCGAGCGCGATGGCAAAAGAGCCGCGCATGATCCCGTCGGTGATCTGCCGGCGATCGCGCAGGATCCGAGGCTGCTGGTCTATATAGAGCTTCTTGATGAAGTCTTCGCCGTATTGGACATAGAGCCGCGCGGCGTCGTTGCTGCCGGTGCCCGGCACGGTCGGATCATGCGCGACGATCTTGCCCTTCCACTTCGGATTGAGCAGGTCCTTGCCCGACTTCATTTCCTCCGGCTTGATCAGCGCGGTGTTCAGGAAGAACATGGCGCTCACGGTATTGAACAGCCGAAGAACGTATTTCCCCTCCGGGTCCATGAACCACGGCTTGCCGCGCTTCCAGTACTTGCCTTCGGTCACTTCCGG